>CAZVSW010000106.1:0-6590 GCA_964630005.1 uncultured Ruminococcus sp.
ATATACTCGATCTGATCGAGCTTGTTAAAAAAACCGTTTTTGAAAAAACGGGAGTACATCTCGAAGAGGAAATAAGAATAATAGGTCGCGACTGATGTCATATTCAAAAGAACTAAAAGAATATCTCTTTTCTTTAGAAAACAAAAAAGAATGCTGTGCAAAAGCGTTTGATGCGGGCATTAATCTCAGAGTATCCGACGCGCACTGCGAACGCGACGCCGGCGCATGGCTCAGAGGCGCTTTTATCGCGTGCGGTTCAATGACCGACCCGACCAGCAATTATTATATAAGCTTTCAGACATCAAGTGCCGGGCTTGAACTTATTGAAAAAACACTTTCGGAATGCGGGATCTCTCCGTCAAAAGGAATCCGCCGCAAGTCGCCGATATTATATCTCAGAGATTCCACAAAAATAGAAGATTTTATGGCGGTTACCGGCGCGGTAAAATATTCGCTTGCGCTTATGGAGCTCAAGGTCATCAAAGAAATGAGCGCAGACGCAAACAGACGTACCAACGCCGACATGGCAAACTATTCAAAAGCGGCCGGCGCTTCGGCAAGACAGGTCGCCGCCATAAAAAGGCTTCAGAAGAGCAAAAAGCTCTATCTTCTTTCGGCCGAGCTCATCGAAACCGCCGAGATCAGGCTGAAATACCCCGAGCTCACGCTTGAAGCGCTTAAGGAAATGTTTCCTACCCCCATCACAAAATCCGGTTTAAACCACCGTCTTCGCCGTCTTACGGAGGAGGCTGACAAGGACAGTTAAAGCAAATGCCGTTCGTTCATCTTCATCTTCATACCGAATACAGTCTGCTTGACGGCGAATGCCGCATTGCCACCATTGCCGGGGCGGTTAAAAAAGCTGGGCAGAACGCTGTCGCCGTCACCGACCACGGCGCGCTTTACGGTGCGGTCGATTTTTATAAAGCCTGCGTCGCCGAAGGCGTCAAGCCCATCATCGGCTGTGAAACATACGTCGCGCCCGAAGGCGCATATATCAAAACTCCGTCGCCGTCAAACGCACCGCACCATCTGGTGCTCCTCGCCAAGAACGAGACCGGGTATAAAAATCTTACAAAAATAGTTTCCGAAGCGTTTGTTCACGGCTTTTATAACCGCCCGCGTACCGATTTTGACATGCTTGAACGGCACAGCGACGGTCTTATTGCCCTTTCTGCATGTATCTCGGGAATAGTCGCGCGGCCTCTGATGCAGGATCAGCCCGAAAAGGCTAAAAGCTATGCCGCCCGCATGAAGGAGATTTTCGGGGACGATTTTTATATTGAAATACAGCGAAACGGCGTTGACCGTCAGGAAGAGATCAACCGCAAGCTGATAAAGATCGCCCGCGAACTGAATATACCGCTCGTGGCTACCAATGACGTGCACTACACCACCCGCGAAGACGCGCCTACGCAAAAACTTCTGATGGCTATCGGAACAGCCAATTCATACAACGACAATTCCTTCGGTATGCCCGGAAGCGAGTTTTATATCAAATCCTCAGAGGAAATGGAAGCGCTGTTTCCCGACCTGCCCGAAGCGGTTCAAAACACACAAAAGATCGCGGACATGTGCGATTTCAAGTACGACTTTTCGCGTCTGCACCTGCCGAAATTCACGCCGCCCGACGGGCAAAGCGCCGAAGGATATCTGCGCGACCTCGCCTTCAAAGGGCTCGTTAAATATGTCTCAAAACCTGAGGCGCACGGCGAATACAGAAAGCGCCTTGAATATGAGCTTTCCGTCATTCATTCCATGGGCTTTGACGACTATTTCCTCATCACCTGGGATTTCGTTGCGTATGCCAAAAGCCGCGGAATTTCCGTCGGTCCGGGAAGAGGGAGCGCCGTCGGCAGTCTCGCCGCGTATTGCCTTAATATAACCGAAGTCGATCCGCTTGAATACGGGCTTCTTTTCGAGCGTCTCTTAAACCCCGAAAGGGTCAGTATGCCCGATATAGACATTGATTTCTGCGACGAACGCCGCGCCGAAGTAATAAATTACGTGAGCCAAAAATACGGCTCGGATCACGTTGCGCAGATAATCACCTTCGACACGCTCGCCTGCCGTGCCGCACTGCGCGACGCGGGTCGCGCGCTCGATATGAAATATGCCGAGGTCGACGCCATCGCCAAGCTGATCCCGCGCGATTTCGGGATCAATTTAAAAACCGCAATTGCGCGTTCGCCCGAATTAAAGCGCCGCATTGACGAAGAGCCCGCCGTCAGACAGCTTATAAACTTTGTTGCCAAGCTTGAAGGACGTCCTCGTAACTCCTCAACGCACGCGACCGGCGTTGTCATAACCGACCTGCCGACCACCGATTACGTTCCGCTTTCCGTAAACGACGGCGTTCCGGTAACACAGTTCGGCATGACTACCGTGGCGGATCTCGGACTTCTGAAGATCGATTTTCTCGGGCTGAGATATCTCACCATCATACGAAACGCCGAAGGCTTTGTAAAGCGGCTCGTGCCGGATTTCGACATTTCCGCAATACCGCTCGACGACGAGGCTACCTATGCCATGCTTTCACGCGGGGACGCGGTAGGTCTTTTTCAGCTCGAAAGCGAGGGTATGCGTTCTCTGCTTCAGAAGCTCAAGCCCGTTTGCCTTGAAGATATCATATCGGTGATCTCGCTTTACCGCCCCGGCCCTGCCGATTCTATCGATACCTTCCTTAAAAACCGCAGGGATATGTCGAACGTGCATTATATCTCGCCTCTGCTCGAACCCATTCTTAACACCACCTGCGGGTGCATAATCTATCAGGAGCAGGTAATGCAGATATTCCGCACTCTTGCCGGTTATTCATACGGCAGAGCGGATATCGTACGCCGCGCGATGGCAAAGAAAAAGCACGCCGAAATGGAAAAGGAACGCGTCACATTCGTTAGCGGCTGTGAAAAAAACGGCATTTCGGCAGACGAAGCAAACGACCTGTTCGATTCGATGTCCTCGTTCGCGTCGTACGCCTTCAACAAAAGCCATGCCGCCGCTTACGCTGTCGTATCCTACAGAACGGCTTATCTTAAATGCCACTACCCGAAGGAATATATGTGCGCGCTCCTAAGCTCGGTTGCCGGCAGCGCCTCCAAGATCAACGAGTATATTGCCGTTTGCCGCGATATGAATATCAGGGTGCTTCCGCCCGATATAAACGAAAGCGAAACCAATTTCGCCGTTTTCGGCGATCATATACGTTTCGGGCTTACTGCGGTCAAAAACGTCGGCAACTCATACGCGGATTTTATTGTGAATGAACGCCGCCAAAACGGCAAATATATTGATATAAGCGACTTTTTACTGCGTACCGCAGATTGCGGAACGCGCCAGATGGCGTCTGCCCTGACGCTTTGCGGAGCGCTGTCCTCGCTCGGGGTATGCCGCAAGTCCGCCAACGCGGCGCTTGACAAAGCATTCGCCACGCTGTCGCAGACAAAAACTTACCGTCAGGCGGATCAGCTTTCGCTCGCCGACATGGACGGCAGCGGCTTTGCCGCTTTTGAAGTGGAACTGCCCGATATCGGCGAATACGACAGATCGACGCTGTTGGAATTTGAAAAGCAGTACATGGGGGTCTATTTTTCGGGTCATCCCCTTGAACAATACACGCTTGACGCAAAAAAGTCAAAATCTGTTTCTATTAAAGACTTGTATTTATCGCTTAAAAACGGTATAATAGCTGAAAAAGCCTTGGTATCGCTGCTATGCCGCGTAAAACGCTACCGCCCGAAGATGACGAAGAAAAACGCGCTTATGGCGTATCTTGAGGTCGAAGACCTCACCGACGACGCCGAGATCGTGGTATTCCCCGCCGCGCTGGAAAAATTTTCTTCCATCCTCAAGGAAGGCGCTACGCTTGTCATCAGCGGAAACGCTTCTCTTGAAGAACCGTACGACGGAAACGGCGAGGATGTGCTTCAGTTTTTGATGAAGACCGCACGCGTTGCCGATGATAACAGCCATTTCGAAAATCGCGCTGTCTATCTGAAGATCACACCCGAAAATGAGCGGTTTTATCCGCTTGCGCTCAAAACGCTGGGGAAGCATCCCGGACATGCCGTTGTGCGGGTATATCGCACTTCGACGGGAAAGACCGAAGAAAGCAGACAGATTTTTGTTTCGATTTCGGACGAGCTTATGACCGAGCTTGAAGCGGATCTCGGAAAAGGCTGTGCCGCGATAAAGGTTCTGAGCTCATAGAAATTTTACAGCAAAGGTATAAGAAAATGAGTATTTTAAATCGTTCAAACGGTTTTTTGGGAAGGTATTCCCGAATCGTCACTTTTTCAAAGGTACTGTCGCCCATTTGCTCTGCAATATATCACATAACGGCGGTCCTTCTTGCGCTTATCGCAATCATGTCGATCGTAATGCTGCTTGTCAACGTACCTGTCGAGCAGATGCTGTTGCCGCCGCGCATGTCCGCTATCAGGAACGACGCCGGCGAGATCGTAAGCTATTCGCTTAAGCTCGGCAACGGAATAAAATTCATCTCCGACGCCGATTCAATTACGCTTTCGCACATAAAAACCGTGTTTTTTTGCCGTATTGCCACATATGCGCTGGCGCTCGCGGTATCGTTTCCGGTATTCAAGCTCCTTTCGATGCTTTTTAAAAGCATTGCAAACGATGATATTCTAAACGAACTGAATGCCCGCTATATTAATTACATCGGACTCATCGTCATAGCCGGCAACATGCTGGTGTCGCTCCTTTCGAATTTGTTCAACTATGTACTCATGAATAAATTTATCGGCGAAGGCGGCAATATCGGATTTGCTTTTGACATAGACTGGATGGGTGCGATTGTAGGAATATTTATAGTAACAATAGGCACGGTTTACGGTTATGCGTGCAGCAAACATGCGGAAATACAGACTGTTGCGCTTACCGGGATCTCGGATGGACAGAATGAACAGTAATAAGAATCAAAACAAAGAACAAAAGAGCTCGCTTTTCGGCGGAGTCGAATTCAAGGCAAGAGCAAAAAAAGCCGGCAGGATCAGCGCGCTGATCACCAAAAGCACGATATGGTACCCTCTCAAAGTGTTACTGCTCGTGCTCCTAAAACTCATGACGTGGACAGTCGAACTGTTTCTTACGTTCCTGCTCGTATGCATAATCACCGGCGTTACCGTATGCTGTGCGTTTTCGCTCTATATCCAGAACTATATCGACCCGAATTATGAAGGTCTCGATAACCTGAGGTTCGACAGCGATCTTAACACGACGATGTACTATGTCGACGAGGAAGGCAGAGAAATTCTGCTGCCCGACGACACCCTGCACGGAAGCGAAAACCGCCTTTGGGCTGACTTTTCCGATATGCCGCAGTATCTTATAGACGCGGTAGTATGTATCGAAGACAAGCGCTTTTATGAACACAAGGGCGTGGATATCAAACGAACCGTCGGCGCAGTGCTCAACTTCTTCCTGCCCGGCGGCGGCTCGTACGGCGGCTCAACGCTCACACAGCAGCTCATCAAAAACGTCTCCGGCGAGGACGAGACTACCATACAGCGAAAGGTGCAGGAGATCTTCCGCGCCCTCAACGTCACCACCAAATACTCAAAGACCGAAATACTCGAAATGTACCTTAACGTGGTGTACCTTTCGCAAAACAGTAACGGTGTTCAGGCGGCCGCCAACGCCTATTTCGGCAAGGATGTTTCCGAGCTGACGCTCGTCGAATGCGCGGCTATCGCTTCCATCCCGAAATATCCGACCTATTACGACCCGCTGAGAAACCCCGATAACAACCTGAAGCGCCGCAACCTGATTCTCAAAGAAATGCTTGAACAGGGCGTCATCACTCAGGAGGAATTTGACGGCGCATACAACGTGCCGCTCTACCTCAACCAAAACTCCAAAAACGATTCAGCCACCTCAAACAGCGACAACATCCATTCATACTATATCGACGCTGTCATTGACGACGTTATCGCCGCATTTATGGAAAATTACGGCATAGACAAAGCCACTGCCAGCAGAAGAGTGTATTCCGGAGGTCTTAGCATAGTCACCAACCTTGACCCGGATATTCAGTCTATTATGGAGCAGGTCTTTTGCGACAACAGCTGTTTCCCCGAAGCCAACGGCATCAAGCCTCAGGCCGCAATGGTCGTTACCGACAGCGAAGGAAACATCCGCGGCATAGTCGGCGGACGCGGCGAAAAGATCGTGGGCAGGGGTCTTAACCGCGCCACAATGTCAAAACGGCAATGCGGTTCGTCTATCAAACCGCTGTCGATATACTCGCTGGCGCTGGAAAAGGGCATTATAACCTTTGGCTCGGCGCTGAACGATACTCCCACCGAATTCAACGAAAAGGAAAAGACCTACTGGCCCGGCAACACGCCCGCAGGCTTTAACGGACTTGTTTCAACCTCATTTGCAGTGCAGAAATCGCTCAACACAACGGCGGTCAGGCTCGCTCAGCAGATAGGCGTTGACGAATGCTTCGAATTCCTCACGACCAAGCTAGGCTTTTCCACGCTTGTCGAATCCAAATCATACGGCGGAACGATCAAGACCGATATCGCAGTATCGCCTATGGCGCTCGGTTCGTTTACCGAAGGCGT
>CAZVSW010000107.1:0-6497 GCA_964630005.1 uncultured Ruminococcus sp.
AACTATCTCGCCCGTAGAAAGCACCGTGAAGCCCTCGTTCGCCACAGTATCGCCGATAAGATACCTTGTGATAAACGGGTCAAACAGCGCGCTTTTAAACGGAACTGTAAGAAACGTTATGTCCGTATGGCGGTTATTGAAAAGTGAGAAGAGCAAAATAGCGACTCCCACCGGAACATAACAGTTACGAAGCGCCACCCTGATAAGCAGGAAGAGCGACGCGAAAAACAGCACCGTCACAAATGCGGATATCAATAAATATACCTTGTAGTTTTGCGGCACATGGATCGGGATAAAGATATGTTGCGGAGCGACGTAGTAGTATTTTTCGCGAAGCGGCAAAATAACAAGAAGCATCGGCAGAATAGTTGCGACGGCGCAGGCAAAGAACTTGCAAAACATGATCTTTGCCGTCGAAACGCCGTTGATGATCGCCAGCTCTGTCTCGTAGTTGTTATAGAGCAAAAACGACACCGGCATAAGCACCACAAACGGAATAATATATTCGGTGGAAGAAAAGATTCCCCCGTTGTTTCCCGCCGCGGTCATGATCCAATGCTCCTCCCACGGCTTTACCATGAGCAGCAATAACGCGCTCGCCGCAAGAAAATACGCCTTGTTTTTCCATAAGCATCGAGTAAACAGCATAGACTATCTCCTATTAATGCTTTAACAGCTTTTCCATGAGTTTATCGTAATCACAGACATCTCTTATTGCAAATATTGCGGTAAAAACTCCCTGAACATTGTCCGGGATACTCTCATCAAGTCCGCGGAGCTGCTCCTTAAGAGGGACTATAAAACGACTTCTTCCATTGTCAGACCCGCCTACAGGGGTAGTTAATGTTCCGCTGACAGCTGCATCATTGTTACTATAATCAAAATCTGTCAGGTAAATGTTTCCGTCGGCATCCAAAAGAATCACGTGAAATTCCACCGAAATCGTTACAGTAGGATGATTGTTCATCATCTCAGCATTAAGTAACAACATTCTTCCTTCCTTGAGGTCATCAGTGCCACCAACAAGAGCGCGATCCCATACCAGTTTTTTCTCATAGGTCAGCTCAATATACGACGTAAGAGGATTTCCGTCGTTATCTAACGTATCAATAATAAGGCTGCTATCAAAAATATCATGCACTTCTTTGGTATAGTCATCCGTTTCCAGCTCGTATGTAAAGCTGTCAAACGCAATTTTGGGATAGAAGATGAAGTGATTCGACCAACCTGCCGGAAAAGCGCCGAACGTTTGCGTTTCTTCTTTGATGACCTTTCCGCTCGCATCAAGATATTTTCCTTTGATTGTCACATTGAAATGACGGTTAGTCTGATTTTCCACATAAAGCAGCATCAGATTTGCGTTTTTGTAATCATACTTCTTCTCGCTGACGACAAACTCGCCGGTAAGAGGTGTTTGCGAAGCTTCTTCGGGCGTCGATGCATCCTCCGGCACGCTGACTTGTATATGCGCCTGCGATTCATAATCGCTGACCGTTCCCACCGGATTCTGCTCTTCCTTCGCACATCCGGCAAGCAATGCGAGAAGCATGAGAAACACCATAGAAAGTGAAGATATTCTTTTAATATTTGAATACATATTTAACCATTCCTTTTCTTATCGGTCGTTATTTTGTGTGAGGATCGTTATTTGAGGATGTTTCGCCCTGTCTCATTGATAGCAAGGAGCGGGGAGGTGCATTTAACTCAAATGTTTACATCAGTTATTTCAGCAGGCGTTCCAAAGTCACAAAAGCCCGCAGGACATATGAGTGCCGAAATAATTGAAGATAGTTTTTTTCATAGTAGTTTTCCTTTTACTTTTTATGCGTGGCTCAGATGCTGCGCTTACATTTGTAAATGGTCTTCCAAAAAAAATTAGAGCTTGTTCATACTAAACCTCAATAAGATATAGACATTTCCTCTTTGTACAGATATCGGTTGCATAAAGAGAGCAAATGCCGTAATCGATGCTGGGGCAGTCATCATGTGCAGTCGAATCGCACCTATCCAACGCCTTTTGAGATAACATTGATTTATTATTTCTCTCGTTGTTAATGAGCTTAATAATTCTTTTCATATGTATATATCCTCCTTTCATAAAAGTATAGTGCTTAACTGCCTTATAGCGTTATATTTCACTGCTTTTTAATCCAAGATACTATTGTAATGCCTGTGGCATTTCCTTGGAAGCGTTTAGGCCATTCATCCATTTTTTTACTGTCGGAGTAATATACGCTGAAATAAGGGCGGATTTGCGAATCAGTGTGCGGATCAGCATAACCTTCACCACTTTGATATATTGCGATTACTTGGCCTGATACATCGAACAAAACCAAATATTGAATCCCCACAACAATCGTGAAAGGAGTGTCGACGGTTTCCGCCACAGTCGCCCTAAGTCCTTCTACGGAAGTTGCGTTCGGATCATCAATAGCGTCGGGTCTAATCATCCGGTTTTCCGTGGTAAGCGATGCAAATGGGATAGAATATCCGCATTTCCAGCAATCGCCGCTATATTCCGTTGTTTCAACGGTGTATTCAAACCTATCGAATTGCATGTGCGGGCGGAATAGAAAATACTTTTGCCATCTGGCGGCAAACTGGTCCCATTCCTGAGTTTCGGTTTTCAGCACCTTACCGTTTTCGTCTAAGTATTTGCCGGTAATCTTCACACTGTAATTCTTATCCGTTTCATTTGTAACATCTAAAATGGCAATGCTAACATCTCCGTAATTAGTATCGTGACGATAGACATAGCTATTTTGTTTTTCTATCATATTGTTATAATCATACTTGGCAAGCTTGATTACAAACCCACCGGACTGCTGCACAGGCGGCCTACTGGTTTCCACCGAATTTTCTGTTGACATGTCGCCTGATTCGGAAGATTCGCCGCTGATGACGGCTTGGCTCTCTGCGGCAGATGAATCATCACCACTGGGAATAATGTAGCTTACGTCGTCATACGAAAGATCTACACTTGGTATATCGATACTTGCACCCGAACCCGATGTGTCGGGATTGTCGATCATGCAAGCGCACAGAACTGAGATACAAAGTACCACGCACAAAAGAAGGGATAAAAGCTTTTTCATTATGTTTACTCCGTTTCTGTTTTCACGACCGTATCTTAGCGCTTCCTTTTAATATTCAAACACATATTCGGCCGTTCCTTTCTTGAATTATGTCAAACGCTTTGTTTGAGATCGCGCCGACAAAGAATACAGCGATAATCACGGTTCAGAAATTTTCGCTGTATTCTTTGCGGATAGTTCAGGATCTCGCACAAGATACTATTTCTTGACCATTATGCCCTTTTCCAAATAGAGATCAACGTCAATGTCGATGATCAGATTGGTCTTAATCCCGTAACGCTTATATCTTAACTCCACTTCATTAATGGCCCATTCCCAAATAAAGTAAGGATCATAGTTACGTTCTTCGACGAAGCATTGAAAAATTTCCGAAATATACCACGTTTTTTCTGATGAACATTCTTCCGGAACAAGGGTATCTGTCGGCGGTTCTTCCAACGGTTCTATAGACGGTTGAGTCGGTTCTTCGGCGGACGGTTTTTCGGCGGTCGATACTTCTTCAACAGACGATTCGCCGACGGATAACACTGTGTCCTCCGACACTCCTTCGGACGCATCTGCATCCGTAAATCCGCTCGCCTCAACCTTTGGGTCAGTCAGGAAACAAACGGCAACCATCGCACAAACCAGCAGAGCCGCAAGCATTCGTACCGCCGCGGGCTTTTTGTACGTCAGCACCGAGCTCACCCTGCGTTTGACTTGCATACCGCCGAACGCCAACGGGCTTGAAAGCTTTGCGACATAAGAACGCTGTGAGCTGCTTTCCAGCAGAGCTTTCGCATAGCCCGTCTTGCATTCCCTGTCGCTGCCCAGCATACGGATAGCACGCTCGTCACATGCAAACTCCACATCCCTGCGAAGCAAGTAGTAGGCGATCCAAAACAGCGGCTGAAACCAAAATACGGCAAGGAGCAGGTACGCAATCGGCTTGCGCCAATGGTCGCGGCGCGCCAGATGTGCGCGCTCATGCGCCAGAATGTAGGGAATATCACGCTCATCCACGTTGAACGGCAGAATGATACGCAGGCGGAAAACACCCAGCACAAACGGGAAGCTTACCCAATCACACATCCAATATCCGCCGTCCTGCTTGACGGAATCCCGCACCCTGACATACAGGCGCAGGGTGGAAAACAACGCGTAAAGCATGAACAGCGAAAATCCGGCAAGCCAAAGCCACGTCACGACCTGTGTCAACGTCGCCGAATGAGAAACAGCTGAGGGATCTATGCCTGACGGCGAATGCACAAGATCATTAGCTCCCTGCTCTACGATCGGAAGAATGCCGTCAAAAACAGGGCTCTGCGCCGGGGGAAGAGCGGTCGTAATGAGTTTCACGCTCGGAATCAAGCTGAAGACGCTTGGGAGCGAAAACGGGCAAAGCAGTCTGAACGCCACCAATCCCCACAGCGCACAGCAAAGCGACTTCGATACTCTGCGCAGAAACGGACGCAGGATAATGATCGCGAGAACCAGCCAGCACGCGGCAAGACTGCGATTCAGCAGTATCATAAACAGTTTTTCGGCAGTCATGACTTATCACCCTTTTCAAACGCTTCGATCATGGTTCTGACCGCTTCTATCTCCTCCGAAGTAAGCTTTTTCCCCTCCGTAAATGCGGCGATAAAAGACGGCAGTGATCCGTCAAAGCTCTCGCTGACAAATTTCTGACTTTGCGCGGCAAAGAAGTCCTTCCGCGAGATCAGCGACGTAACAACACCATTTTCTGTCTTAAAAAGTCCCTTTTTGCTAAGACGTCTCAAAACGGTAAAGGTCGTACTGCTGGTCCAGCCAAGCGCCTCTTCGCTGAACCGATAGAGCGCGCTGGTGGTAACGGGCTCGTGTTGCCAGACAATTTTTGCGAAGCGTGTTTCAGCTTCTCCAAGATGAATTTCTTTAAGATCCATATGTACATCCTCTTTTCGCTTACTTTTGTAAGTCCATTTTAGCACATGCGCTTACATTTGTCAATGATCATTTCAAAAAAAATAGTGGAATATAATAACAGCCCGCCAAACAGTGCAGACCGAAAGCCTTGCGCTGTTTGGCGGTACGATTGTAAAAAGCAAAAATCCGAACGCAATGCGTCCGGACTTGATATGGAGCGGATTACGGGGTTCGAACCCGCTACCTCCACCTTGGCAAGGTGGCGCTCTACCAAATGAGCTAAATCCGCAAATATGGCGATTCGGACGGGACTCGAACCCGTGACCTCTAGCGTGACAGGCTAGCGTTCTAACCAACTGAACTACCGAACCGTGTAAGAACACTAGTTACTCACAACGTTTATATTATACCATCGCCCCGACGATTTGTCAATACCGAAATTCAAAAATATTTTCGCATGATTTTCATGCGATAACCAATTGAAAAAAAGCTCACGCAGTGGTATAATAATCAGAAACGAGAGGAGAGGTCATCATGGAGTTCAGATTAAAGCATTCGCTTAAGGGCGGCGACGCCGACATGACAAAAGGTTCGATAACGCCGCAGTTATTGCGTTTTGCCGTGCCGCTTGCGGTCGGTCTTCTCTTTCAACAGCTTTATAACACCGTCGACGCCATGATTGTTGGAAAATTTGTAGGAAAAGCGGCGCTCGGCGCAGTCGGCAGCACAGCGAGCATAATCAACATGCTTATCGGCTTGTTTGCCGGGCTTTCAACCGGCGCAGGAGTCGTGATATCACAAGCGTACGGAGCTAAGAACGACGAACGTCTTCACGATGCTATCCACACCACGATAACGCTCACTTTCATACTCAGCGTTCTGGCAACCATTGCGGGAATACTGATAGTTGATCCCATGCTCAGACTGATGAATACGCCTGATGACGTCATGATCGAAGCGAAAGAGTATCTGACGATATATTTTTCGGGAGCAACGGGACTGTTGTTTTATAACATGGGTTCGGGTATACTGCGCGCCGTCGGCGACTCTACGCGTCCGCTGTATTTTTTGTGTTTTGCGGCGATATGCAACGTAATTTTCGACCTGCTGTTTGTGGTGGTATTGAAGCTCGGAGTTGCGGGAGCTGCGTATGCCACAATACTTTCCGAATTTTTCTCTGCCATTCTTGTCATGCTTGTGCTTACGCGCGCGAAAGCGTCATACGCGATCAAATGGAGGTCGCTCACGCTGAAAATGTCGTCGCTGAAGCCGATATTTTCCATAGGCTTCCCTTCCAGCATACAGCAGGCGCTCACAAGCTTTTCAAACGTTTTTGTTCAGTCATATATCAACTTTTTTCAAACCGACTGCACGGCGGGATATGCAAGCTACAACAAGCTCGACGCTTTTATCCTTATACCGGTACAGAGCCTTGCGCTCGCGTCGTCGACCTTTGTAGGGATCTGACTATGGCAAGAAAGAAAAGAAAGGCACCCGGTATCAACGCTTCTTCAA
>CAZVSW010000108.1:0-6488 GCA_964630005.1 uncultured Ruminococcus sp.
TTTTGACACGTCAGAGCCGTAAGAGCACGTTCCGACCGCTTCTACCGCCAAATCAGTTCTTATATTACGCATAAAAGCCTCCGTTTTTGTTTTTAGTATTTGCGCGCGAAAAAATAAAATTCAAAAAACCTCATATTTTTTTAAAAAACCCCTTGCAAAATTGAAACGTTTGTGGTATTATAACGTAGTGCCTGAAAACATAAAGGAGGTGAGCATCGTGCCGAATATCAAATCAGCAAAAAAGCGTGTTAAGGTTACTGAAACAAAGACGCTTCAGAACAAGATGTTCAAATCCGCACTGAAAACTTCTATCAAAAAGTTCAAGACTGCGGTAGAGTCCGGCGACAAAGCTCTCGCACAGACAGCATATGTCAATGCCGTTGCTATGGTCGACAAGGCTGTGAACAAAGGCGTTCTCCATGAGAACAACGCAGCAAGAAAGAAGAGCCAGTATACTCTTCTCATGAATCAAATGGCATAACACTTCTAAGCACTCGTATTATAGGGGCGGCTTACCGCCCTTAAAATATCTTTGTGCTTTATCTGCGGGTGTAGTTCAGTGGTAGAATCCCAGCCTTCCAAGCTGGTCGTGCGGGTCCGATTCCCGTCACCCGCTCCACATCCCGTTCCAAAGGGATTCTTCGAGGAAAATGCTTTGGCATTTTCTATGTGCCTTTAGCTCAGCAGGATAGAGCAACTGCCTTCTAAGCAGTAGGTCGAGGGTTCGAATCCCCCAAGGCACGCCATATGGTGGATATAGCTCAGTTGGTTAGAGTATCAGGTTGTGGCCCTGAGGGTCGCCGGTTCGAGTCCGGTTATCCACCCCAAAAAAATTAAGCGACTCTTTGGAGTCGCTTAATTTTTTTGGCTCTATTCATAGTTGGGGCAGAGTCTGTTTTTGCGTTCTTCGTTCTTCCCTGAAAAACCTTCCTCTTTCATCCGAACCGAAAACGGAAAGTAATATTTTTTTAATATTGCATAATGAGCGGTTTTATGTTACAATATCTACACAGAGGGCGCGACCCAAGTTATTGTAATTTCGGAGGAACAGCATGAATATATGGCACGACATCAGCGCAGACCGAATCAAGGCGAACGATTTTATCTCCGTCATCGAGATCGTCGAGGGCAGCAAAAAGAAGTACGAGCTGGACAAAGAGACGGGGCTTATCATTCTTGACAGAATTCTCTATACCTCCACTCATTACCCCGCAAACTACGGGTTTATACCGCGCACACTTGCCGACGACGGCGACCCACTCGACGTACTCGTCCTGACGAGCGAGGCGCTCGACCCGCTCGTTCTCATACGCTGTTATCCTATCGGCGTTATCAACATGATAGACAACGGCATGAACGACGAAAAGATCATCGCGATCCCATATAACGATCCGACCTACAACTCCTACAAAGACATTCACAAGCTGCCCAAACACATTTTTGACGAGATGCAACACTTTTTCTCAGTCTACAAGCAGCTTGAGGGCAAGGAGACCGCCGTTGACGAGGTCAAGGGCGTCGACGCCGCGCTTGAAATAGTGCAAAAATGCATCGACACCTATAAGACGGTTTACTGTCGGTAATATATTTCTATAAAAAACTGCCGGGGCAAATTGCCCCGGCAGAAATCTTACTATTATAAGTAAAAACTTATTTAATGGTGATGGTTGCGCCAACTTCAGCAAGCTTAGCCTTAAGAGCTTCTGCGTCTTCCTTGGAAACGCCTTCCTTGATAACCTTGGGAGCGCCTTCAACGAGAGCCTTAGCTTCGCCGAGTCCGAGACCGGTGATGTCTTTTATTTCCTTGATAACCTTGAGCTTCTTATCAGCTTCGAAGCTGGTGAGCTCAACGTCAAATTCGGTTTTTTCTTCAGCGGCAGCAGCGGCTGCGGGAGCAGCAGCACCTGCAACTGCTACGGGAGCAGCGGATACGCCGAATTCTTCCTCGATTGCTTTAACGAGGTCAGCGAGTTCAAGAATAGTAAGGGTTTTGATCTGTTCAATGATCTGAAGAGACTTTTCGTTAGCCATTTTATTTTCCTCCGATAATTTTTTAATAATAATTTGTTTAGCCGATTATTCCGCAGCGGCTTCTGCAGGAGCTTCACCGCTCTTATCGATGATAGCCTGGAGACCATAGCAGAGTTTGTAAAGAGAAGACTGCATGGAGCTCATCATTCTGACCAAGAGTTCTTCCTTTGCAGGAGTCTTAGCCAGTTCGGTAAGTGCCTTCTGATCGAGCACTTCGCCGTCAACGTAACCGCCCTTGAGGACATAGCCCTCATGGCTGGATGCAAATTTTTCAAGGATCTTAGCGGCAGCTACCTCGTCCTTTTCGCAGGTTGCGAAAGCGGTCATGCCGAAAAGGTGTTCCTTAAGAGGTTCGAGACCTGCTTCGTCAAAAGCCTTAGAGAGATAGGTGTTCTTGATAACAGCATATTCTACGCCGTTCTTTCTGAGTTCGGCGCGAAGCTTAGTATCGTCCTCAACGGTGATACCCTGATAGTTAACCAGAACGCCTGCACAAGAGCCTTTGATGCTGGCAACGATGTCTGCGACGATCTTTTTCTTTTGCTCTAAAATTGCGTTGCTTGCCATTTATTTTCACCTCCAACTGCATATAAAAGACAGCGCTCCCGCGACAGGGCGCGAGAGCACGAAAAACGACTGTTAAATGTCATTGAATCGTTCTCGGCCGGCGGCGACATGCCATTAAGCCACAAGGGCGCCAACTGTCTTTGAACTTTAGCTATATGATTATAGCACGCCGAATGGCGTTTGTCAATAGTTTTTAACCGATTTTTGCGGTATTAATTTTGATGCCGGGACCCATAGTGGTAGCGATCACGCAGGAACGGATATACTGACCCTTGGCAGCTGCAGGCTTAGCCTTTACAATAGCGCCGAGGAGGGCATCAAAGTTTTCCTGAAGCTTTTCTGCGCCGAAGGACATTTTGCCTACGGGGCAGTGGATGATATTGGTCTTGTCGAGACGGTATTCGATCTTACCGGCCTTAGCTTCGGTTACAGCCTTTGCAACGTCGGGAGTGACAGTGCCGGCTTTGGGGTTAGGCATAAGTCCTTTAGGACCGAGAACCTTACCGAGACGGCCGATAACGCCCATCATATCGGGAGAAGCGATGACAACGTCGAATTCGAACCAGTTTTCCTGCTGGATCTTTGCAACGTAATCTTCAGCGCCGACATAATCTGCGCCTGCTTCTTCTGCTGCCTTAGCCTTATCGCCTTTAGCGAAAACGAGAGTGCGGACCTTCTTACCGGTACCGTTGGGAAGGACGACTGCGCCTCTGACCTGCTGGTCAGCGTGACGGGAGTCAACGCCGAGACGTACATGAACTTCGAGAGTTTCATCAAATTTTGCTTTTGCGGTCTTGCAGACGAGCTCAAGAGCCTCTGCGGGGTCGTAAAGCTTTGTTTTTTCTATAATTTTTGCGGAATCTTTGTAATTCTTACCTCTGAACATTATCGTGCCCTCCTTTAGTCGACTACTTCGACGCCCATGCTGCGGGCGGTGCCGGCGACCATGCTCATTGCAGTTTCAAGAGAAGCTGCGTTGAGGTCGGGCATCTTAAGCTCAGCGATCTTCTGGATCTGTTCCTTGGTGATCTTGCCGACCTTCTGCTTGTTAGGAACGCCTGAGCCGCTTTCGAGATTGCATGCCTTCTTAATAAGAACGGCTGCGGGGGGAGTTTTGGTGATAAATGTGAAGGAACGATCCGCATAAACGGTGATGACGACAGGGATGATAAGACCGATGTCGTTCTTTGTTCTTTCATTGAATTCCTTGGTAAATACGGGGATAGCTACACCGTACTGACCGAGAGCCGGACCGACAGGCGGCTGAGGAGTTGCCTTGCCGGCGGGAAGCTGAAGCTTGATATAACCTACTATTTTCTTTGCCATTGTTAACACCTCCGATGTGGTACATAAAATTCGGGCGCGGAGCGCCCTCCCACTTAACGTCGCGGAAACGGCAAAATTACCGCGGCGGGACCCAATTATTCGTCAAGGGTCTTGACTTGTGTGACGTCCAGTTCCACTTTTGTTTCTCTTCCGAAAAGCGAAGCGCTTACAGTGACCTTGCGCTTATCGTCAGAAATGGATTCGACCAGACCGATGAATCCGTTAAGCATGCCGTCGCAGATCTTTACGCTGTCGCCCACGCCGAATTTGATTTCGATGACCTTGGTCTCAACGCCGAGTTTTTCGACCTCTGCGTCGGTGAGCGCCACAGGAGCAGATCCCGGACCGACAAAGCCCGTTACGCCCGTGGTATTGCGAATGATATGCCAGCTTTCGTCGTTCATTATCATTTTGACGAGAACGTAGCTGGGGAAGATCTTGCGTTCGACTTCTTTTCCAACATTGTTTTCACCCACCTCGACTACTTTTTCGACGGGGATCTTCACGTTGAAGATAAGGTGGGAAAGGTTGCGGTTTTCGACTATTTTTTCAATGTTGGTAGCAACCTTGTTTTCATACCCTGAATAAGTATGAACGACATACCAATGAGGTACGGTTTCGTTAGCAATCGCCATCGTAACGCACCTTAAAACAGGTCGGCCAGCAGAAGCACGAGCTTGCTGAAGCCGAAATCAAGCAGACCGACAACGGCAGCTGCTGCGATCAGTTCAACGATAACAACGCCGGTTTTCTTCAGCGTGCTTTCCTTGGACGGCCATGTGATCTTTTTTCTTTCGCTCTTCAGGTCTCTGAAGAACTTGCTCACGCGACCTTCTTTTTTCTCGTTTTCAGCCATCGTAGTCTCCTTTACTTGCTCTCTTTATGGAGAGTGTGCTTACGGCAGAACTTGCAGAATTTGTTGAACTCGAGTCTATCGGGATCGTTTTTCTTGTTCTTGATCGTGTCGTAGTTTCTCTGTTTGCACTCAGTACAAACCAATGTGATCTTGGTTCTCATTTTTTCGGCACCTCCAATTTGTTACCTCCCTCTGCATGATAAAGAGGGCACAAAAACAAAGCCCTCGCAGAGGTATTGTTATTATATCAGTCTGTTTTTCGATTGTCAATAGGAAATCGCGCATTTTTTCGATATTTTACCATATTTTTTAACGGCGGCGCGTTTTTACGGCAGGTACGCCGCCGTTTTTACGATTTCCAAGCGCAATATCAATTAAAATTATTGCGGATCAAAGCGCGCCGAACGCCTCGTCGGCGATCTCGATCGTTTCGGCGATATCCGCGTCGCTAAGCGTATAGCTTATGAAATGGTTATGATGGTTTGTGAAGAAGACGCCGCGCTTTACGCATTCGGCTATCCATCTCTGATGGAGCGCAAGGCTGGGATCGTCGGCCAATCTGAGATAAAACAGCGACGGAATTCCGCTGGCATGGAGATCATAGCCATGTTTTTTGGCGGTTTCGACAAGACCGTCGGTGAGTTTCTTTCCCTTTTCGGTGAGCAGTCTCGGCATATCCAATTTCTTCATTTTTTCAATACATGCGATGCCTGCGGCGAACGGTACGGCTGACAGCCAGTAGCTTCCGGTCACGGAAAGACCGGACATGGTATTTTTCAAAAAGTCCTTGCCGCAGAGCGCCGAAACGTTATAGCCGTTTGCTATCGCCTTGCAGAAGCATATGAGATCGGCCTCAAAGCCGAAATAATGGTCGCTTCCCTGCATATCGATGCGCCAGCCTGCGCGTACGTCGTCAACGATAAGAACGGCGTCGTTTTCGGTGCAGAGCCGACGAACCTCCTGCCAGAAGCCTTCGGCGGGAAGAATATTATCAAAAAAGTTGCCGTGCATATAGGGCTGACCGATAACAGCGGCGATCTCGCCCTTATATTTTTCAAACGTCTCGCGCAGAGCGTCGAAATCGTTCCAATTAATATATATATTATGCATTACGTCTTCTTCGATGATGCCGGAATAGTCGATCTTCTGCGCCCAGGGGGAAACGCCGTGATAATAGCCCTTGAAGAAAACAATCTTTTTTCTGTGTGTATAAGCGCGGGCGCACATGACGGCGGTGCTTGTGACGTCGTTGCCGTTCTTTGCGAAAAACGCCCAGTCGGCGCATTTCACGGTATCGACCAGCAGATCGGCAAAATCGATCATTACGGGAGAGGGAGACGTTGTACAGTCGCCCTTTTCGCGCTGTTTTGCAGCCGCTTCATCGACGTCGGGGTCGCCGTAGCCCAATATGTTCGGACCGTAAGCACACATATAGTCGATATATCTGTTGCCGTCAACGTCCCAGAAATAGCTGCCCTTTGCACGGTCGCCGAACATCGGAAACGCGTCCACGGGGATGAAGCAGCCCTCGGCAGGACCGAGATGACCGTATACGCCGGAAGGAATGACGTTCACGGCTTTTGCGAACAGTTCTTTGCTTTTTTCGTGAGTATAGATCTTATGTGCCATGACAGTTTCTCCTTAAGCCAAATAGAACGACACGCGGTCGAGGATGCGGTTTACGTTATCAACCTGAGATATCATACCC
>CAZVSW010000109.1:0-6377 GCA_964630005.1 uncultured Ruminococcus sp.
GAACGCAGTCAGGGCAAAAACAAGGAAAAGGCTCTGAAGGTAATGAAGACGCGTCTTGCGGAGCTTGAGCGTGAAAAGCGTGACGGCGCAATTGCCGAAGAACGCCGCAGTCAGGTCGGTACGGGCGACAGAAGCGAACGTATAAGAACTTATAATTTTCCGCAGGGAAGGGTCACCGACCACCGTATCGGTATGACCGTCTACACGCTTGAGGCGTTTATGAACGGCGATATCGGCGGCATGATCGACGCGTTGATAACGGCAGACAGAGCCGCAAAGCTTGCCGCGGAGAACGACTAAAATATATTTCGAAAAAAATTAAAAAAATCAAAAAAAACACTTGCAATTTGACGTAGAGTGTGATATACTACGCATTGCATGAAAAGAAAGCGAGGTAAAAAGAATGAAGACAGGTATCCATCCCGAATACAAAGAAGCAGTCATCAAATGCGCATGCGGCGAGGAATATGTTACCCGTTCCTGCAAAGAATCCATTAAGGTGGATATATGCTCGAAGTGCCACCCCTTCTTTACAGGCAAACAGAAATTCGTTGATGCCGGCGGTAGAGTAGATAAATTCAACAAGAAATTTAACCGCACATAAGTTTGAAAAATTTGGCTGTTTCATTTGAAACAGCCAATTTTTTTGTCCGTTTTTAAACGCAGTCGGCATATACACTGCGTTCAAAGTCAGGAGGTTGTATGGATAATAATATAAAACTAACAAATGCTGTACTTTGTGCAGTATCAGAGGAAACAGACGACCGAGAGCTTGAATCGAGCCTTGATGAGCTTGAACGTCTTCTGGACACAGCAGGCGGCAAATGTATCGCGCGCGTAGTTCAGGTACGTGAAAAGCCGGACGTCAGAACCTATTTCGGCAAGGGCAAAACCGAAGAGCTTGCGAGGTTTGTGAAAAACGATCCGTCGATCGAGCTTGTTGTGTTCAACAACGAGCTTACGCCCTCGCAGATCGCTAACATCGGAGATGAGGTCGGCGTACGCGTCATCGACCGTACGATGCTCATACTCGATATTTTTGCCAAAAACGCCGTCACGGCAGAGGGTAAGCTTCAAGTCGAGATAGCGTGCCTCAGATACACCGCTCCGCGTCTTGTCGGTCACGGCAAAGATATGTCGCGTCTCGGCGGCGGTATAGGCACGCGCGGACCGGGCGAATCGAAGCTTGAGAGCGACAGACGCCACATGAGCCGCCGTATTGCGGCTTTGCAGGCGCAGCTTGACGAACTTGAATCGAACCGTATGGTCCAGCACAGTGCCCGTAAGCGCTCAAATATAAAAACCGCCGCAATTGTAGGATATACGAATGCAGGCAAATCCACGCTTTTGAATTATCTGACTGGCGCGGGCATCCTCGCGGAGGATAAGCTCTTTGCTACACTTGATCCTACTACGCGCCGTCTCAGGCTTCCCGACGGTCAGGATATTCTTCTCACCGATACGGTTGGCTTCATCGATCGGCTGCCTACTCATTTGGTAAAGGCGTTCAAGTCTACGCTTGACGAGCTGAGATACGCCGACATTATCATCGAAGTGACAGACGCTTCGGAATGCGAGGACGAACGCCGCCGTAAACGCGGAGTTACATCTTCGCTTATAGATGAGCTCGGCGGAAGCGGAAAACCGCTTATTGCCGTTTATAACAAGTGCGACAACGAGGCAGATGCTGATTTTATACCGCCTGAGGCGATTCGTATCTCGGCAAAAGAGGGACGCAACGTCGATAGGCTTCTCGAAGTGATCAACGAAGTTGTGAACGCGGGCAGAAAGCGCGTTTGGATGAGATTTCCTCACACGATGGCGGGCGAGCTTAACAATCTCTACAAAAACGCGTCCGTGCTTGAAACGGATTACACCGACGACGGTATTCGCGTCTTTGTCGACGGCGGCGAAGATATCTGCGGAAAGTATGCGGACTATATCGAAATAGAATAATCGCGGAAATTATTCAAAATCGGAATTTTATCGGACGATTTTTTGAACCTCCTGTGATATACTGGAATTAGAAAGTATTTCACAGGAGGTTTATTTTATTATGAAGGGAATTGACGTTTCGGTATATCAGAAGAATGTCGATTGGAAAAAAGTAAGTGAGGCGGGCATCGAGTTCGCCATGGTAAAGGGTGGTCAGGGCGGCAGTGTCAGGGAAAGAACTGTTTCTCCGTTCGAAGACTCTATGTTCGAAAAGCATGTGCGCGATGCATCGAAAGCAGGCGTCAAGTGCGGCGCATATTTTTATCTCGTGGGTACTACACGCGAAGAAGTACTTGGTGAGGCGGCGTTTTTTATAAAAAGCCTGAACAAGGTGCGCGATATGATAGTATATCCCTGCGCGGTCGATATGGAGGATGAGCGCTATACGAGACTGAGCAGGGAGCACAACGCCGCGCTTATTAAGGTGTTCTGCGGTGCGCTCCAAGAGGCGGGATATATTCCGATGATATATACCAATCGCGCGTTTTCGACCCATTACATCGATATGAAAGCACTTCGCGGCTATGACGTATGGTTCGCCCTTTACCGAAAGAGCGGCAGCAGCGGAGCAGTTCCCGACGACGTCGAGGGTATCACCATGTGGCAGTGGGGTCTTGACGGGATAAACGGCGTAAACGGACAGGTCGATATGAATATCGGCTACAAGGATTACGGAAAAAAGCGCGAAATAGCGGTCGGTGATATCGTCACGATAAAAAAAGACGCAATAACCTATTGGGACGGAGGACCGACGATACCCAGCTGGGTGAGGGGCAGCAGTTACCGCGTTGCCGGTACGACGCTCAACGGTAAAATCATCATGCGCGAAGGCAAGAGGTGCGTACTTCTCGGCGCGTACATAGATAAGAACGGAAATGCAAAGGCAAATATCATGACATGGGTCGCGATCGACAGGCTCGAAAACACGCTTTGAGCGAATTCTTGCTAAGGTGTTGCAATCACAGTTATTATGGGTTATAATATAATAACAAATGTTTACTTCTTGGATGTATAAAAGTCATATGATTTTTGGGGGAAAGCTTATGAAAAAAATTTTGGTTATGTTGATCTCGCTTGCGCTTGCCGCTTCGCTTGCGTCATGTTCCGCAGACGGTACGGAAGGCAGCTTGGATGACAGTCAGTTTTCCGCCGATTATGCGGAAAGCGCTGTGTCAGAGGTCAGCGAGGCTGAAAAAGAAAAAGTCTACGTCGAAAACATTGCCGACTTTGAGGTTGTCACAATCGAGGACGGAAGGCTTTTCATCGCAAAGTATAGCGGCAACGATCCTTATGTAACCGTTCCTGCCGAATACGAAGGAAAGGCTATAACCGGGGTTCTACCCGAGACGTTTGACAACTGTAAATTCATACGCGGTATCAGGGTCAGCGAAGGTATCGAGGAGTTCGGGTTCATCGGCGAAGACTCTGCATTGGAGGTGAAATGTACCTCGATCGAAGAGATAGCTCTGCCGAGCACATTGAAATGGTGCGGCGGCTTTTCACGTTGCAAGGATCTAAAGGAAATAATACTCCCCGAGAGCGTAACTATGCTTGGAATCGGTAATTTTTGCGGCTGTTCTTCTCTCGAAAGGGCGATCATGCCGGGAGTGAAAAATCTTCAACTCGATACTTTTGCCTGCTGTTATAAGCTGAGCGAGCTGGTGCTTGCTGACGATTACCGGAGCTTCGGAAGGAACTCACTGAAGGATACGGCGATTACCGAACTGCATCTGCCCGATACTTTTACGGTCGTTGCGCCCGGAGGATTTCCGAAAGATTGTAAGCTTTTTGTATCTGAAAAGCTTTATGCCGATGAAGCTATGAACATGGTAAGGGACGAAGCGTACTGTGGTATCAGCATAGTTGTTGAGCTCCCGGAGGGAAGCGGAGTTTATTATACCGAAAGGGAATGTGACTACAGCTTCCTTAAAAATGACGACGGAGAGTTTTATATTGATAAATACAACGGCAATGACGAATACGTTATCATACCGCCTAAGTATTTGTCTGATGATATCAAAGAAGTCAGCCCCGATGCGTTTGAAGGCTGTGACTTTATACGCGGCATCAAGGTCGGAGACATTCTGGCGGAAAACGAAGAGTTTATGGAAGATCTGCATAGGGTGCTTCCGTCTGCGATAATAATCAAATAACAAAATCAAAGCTGCGGCGAAACAAACTTCGCCGCAGCTGTTTTAATTATTTGATTTTTTCGAGAACCCACATTTTGGAGGTGTATTCGAGGGTAAGATCGACAGGAAGTCCGTAGCCCATGAGCTGACTGCCGGTATATTCTTCTCCGCTGTTTACCTCACGGTAGGTGGCGTTGGGGTCGAGCCCTTTGAGCCTGATGCGGTCATACTTGGCATAAAGTCTTACGTGTGTGAGAACAAATTCCGCTATGCAGACGTCGTTGCCTCTGCCGACATAGCACCATGCGGCGCTGTCGCCGTCGAAGCAGGAACGCAGGCGATAGTATTTACCGTAAGCGGCGACGTCGGCGTATTTTTTATAAAACTCTGCGGTTCTGAGCACTGCCGCCTGATCGTCTTCAGAAAGAGCCGTCGGGTCGAGCTCATAGCCGAACGAGCCGGTAAACGCTACATTGAAACGCGTGTCAAACGGTGTTACATGGGCTGTCTGGTGGTTGGGCGACGCCGAAACATGTGCGGACATGCTTGAAAGCGGATAGACCATGGATGTGCCGTGCTGAATCGGAAGGCGCTCTATGGCGTCGCTGTTATCGCTCGTCCATGTTTGCGGCATGTAATAGAGCATACCGCAGTCGAAGCGTCCGCCGCCTCCTGAGCAGGATTCAAAGAGTACGTCAGGGAACGAGGTTACAAGGCGTTCGAGAAGGGAATAAAGACCGAGATAATAGCGATGTCCGACTTCCTGCTGGCGGTCAGATGAGAGAAGAGCGTTGCCGACTTCGCTCATATTGCGGTTGAAGTCCCATTTTACGTAAGCTATTGTCCCCGTGGAAAGGACCGCCGCGATAGAATCATAAAGATAATCGCACACTTCGGGGCGGGAGAGGTTTAGCATAAGCTGATGTCTGCCCTCCGAACGGGGACGTCCGTCGATGTGGAGACACCAATCGGGGTGAGCGCGATACAGATCGCTGTCGGGCGAGACCATTTCGGGTTCGAACCAGATACCGAGCCCCATATTATGAGCCTTCAGCACGTTATATATGCCGTTAAAGCCGTTCGGAAGCTTACGTTCGTTGATGACCCAGTCGCCGAGAGAGCAATTATCGCTGTCGCGCTTGCCGAACCAGCCGTCGTCGATCACGAGCAGCTCGATGCCGAGCTTGGCCGAGCATTCGGCGATCTTTATAAGACGTTCCTCGTTAAAACCGAAATAGCAGGCTTCCCAGCTGTTCAGAAGCACGGGACGGGTGGCGTTTTTATACTTGCCGCGTATGATATGGTTGTTAATAAAGGAGTGCATGTTCTGAGAGAGGGGAGTGAGACCGCTTTCGGAACAGCAGAGTATTGCTTCGGGTGTATCAAAGCTCTCTCCCTTTTCAAGCTTCCACGAGAATCCGTCGGGATTTATGCCCATGCGGACGCGCGTACTGCCGAACTGCGTTGCTTCTGCATCTGCGGTGAATGAGCCGGAGTATACAAGAGTAAACGCATAAGCTGTACCGTAATCCTCATTTGTTTCGGGTGCTGTGAGTATCAGGAAGGGATTATGGACATGGGAGGAAGCTCCGCGGCGGCTGTACATGGAAAACTTGCCCGTTTTGAGCGGCGCACGTTCAAGATGGCGTTCGCGGCAATGTGTACCGTAGTTTGAAATGACGTGGAAGTTATTGTCGTCGAAATCGACTGCCGCCGACATAGCGCAGTCAAGCCTAATGCTTCCGTCGCCGTTGTTTGTTATGACCGCGCGTCTCGCGATGATGTCCGTATCGGCGAAAACGGAATAATAAAGCTCGCAGGCAACACCGCTTACCTCGTCCTTAAGCCTGATCACCAAGGTCTCAGGGCAATCATATGAAGCGGGAAGCCCGCTCGGCATTGGCTTTTCGGAAAGTATCTGATATGAGTCGTATTTTAAGTCGACTATATCCGTTCCGTCTGTATTTATAACTTCGATGGCGGGGCTTCTCAGGTCGCCGCGTCCGAAGCAGGGATATTCGAGCTGAACATCGTCAAGTATCAGACCTTCGCAATTTTCAAGATGAGAACAAAACGCCGCTCTGCCGAATTCGCGGTGCATATAGCCGTGATCGCCGTCGTTAAGCTTCTGTCCCCAATATGTGTGTATGAGATAGCCTTCGCATATCTGCATTACGTATGAGGTGTTCGCGGTGTCGAGCTGGAACTGTGTTCCGTTTACTTTGATGGGCATAAAAACTCCTTGATCTT
>CAZVSW010000110.1:0-6318 GCA_964630005.1 uncultured Ruminococcus sp.
TAAACGCCAGCTTATAGCGCTTGACAAAGTGCATGAAATATGCCTGAACAAAGAGCACCTCATATTCGGGAAAACTTTCCTGAACCAGCGGCACACGGCAGTCTGTCGGGATCACGTCGGGAACAAATCCCGCCTTTTGAGCCAGGTCATAAAGCTCAGTGCCCTTGTACGGATAGAAAATATTGGGTATAACTCTGTCAGATTTGATTCTCGCGTTGAGCTTTACTGTTTTGAGCGCTTTGTGGATATCCTCAAACGGCAACCCGATTATGTTATAAGTCAGCTGAGCAATGCCGTATTTATGGAACCAGTTTGAGCAGTTTATGATCATTTCGTCGGTTTGGAAGCGTTTCAGGTACTTGAAGCGCATTTCCTGATCGCCCGATTCAAGACCCATGTCGATGGTATAAAATCCCGCTTCCTTCATGCGGCGTACCGTATCCTCGGTAAGAATGTCGAAACGTATATTCCCGGTGCAGGGAAGGTTGATCTCTTTTTTATAAAGATCGATAAATTTATCGAACCAATCGGGGAACATGTTGAAAATGGCGTCGCGGAAATTAATAAATCTGATATGCGGATGCTTTTCCAAAAGCGTTTTGAGATATAAGATCGCGTTTTCGGGAGAACGGAAACGGGCGTATATTTTTTTGTTTGGGTATACCTTGCGGAAGTTGCCGTTGCCGCAGTAGGTACAGTTATACATACAGCCGCGGCTGACGACGACGATAGCGGTGTGAACCTTGGAGCTTTCGAGGTTATCGTAGTCAAACAGATCAAAATCGGGGATCGGAATGCGGTCCAGGTCGGCAAACAACGGACGAACGGGGTTTCTGATTATCTCGCCGTCGTCGTTTTTCACCCAAAGGCTTTCTATTGTAGTGTAATCTTCGCCTGCGGTCATTTTGTCCATGAGCTCAAGTTCGGCATATTCGCCGTCGCCGATACAGACGCTGTCGACTTCGGGAACGGCGATAACTTCTTCGGGCGCAAGGGTACAGTGGTAGCCGCCGCAGATGATAAATACATTCGGGCACACCTCGCGTGTCCATTTTATATAGTCTACGCAGTCGGGAAAGGCGGTGGTGCGTATAGAGAAGCCGATAAGATCGAATTCGCCTTTTTCCAAAAGCTCTTTTTTGAAGGTCTCTTCATCATAAAGGTGACGCAGATGAAGCAGCGAGCATGAATGTCCGCCCTGCTTCAAAACAGCCGAAATGGATGCAAGTCCTTCCTGATAAGTTCCGCCGCCGTTGATCTTGACCGAAAGGTCGCGGTCGGTGTAGTCGGGATATACAAGCAGCATTCTTCCTTTTCTGCCGTGTAAATTAATCATAATATCTGTCTCCTTGAAATTCGTTTGAGCGATGTGCAGTCGCGGCGCTTGTCCGCCTTTATTTGATGTTCCAGCTTGTCCCCATTTTCAGATCAACGGTGAGCGGAACGTCGAGCTTGAAAGCATTCTCCATGCAGTTTCTCAGTATCTCGGCTGCCTGGTGTTTTTCTTCTTCGGGTGCTTCGACGATCAGTTCGTCGTGTATTTGCAGTATAAGCCGCGACCTGAGCCCGGCGTTTTTAAGCGCGGCGGCGGTGTCGACCATGGCTTTTTTGATGATATCGGCGGCTGCGCCCTGTATCGGTGTGTTGCGCGCAACACGTTCAGCAAATGAAACTGTAAGCTTTTTTGATGAGTTTATCTCCGGAACATATCTTCTGCGCCCGTAAATCGTGGAAACATATCCGTCGCGGTGAGCGGCTTCGACGACGTCGCTAAGGTATGCATCGATAGCGGGGTAGGCCTGCATATAGTGGAACATATATTCTTCGGCTTCGCGCTTCGAAACGCCTATATCCTTGCTCAGACCGAAGGCGCTGATGCCGTACATTATGCCGAAGTTGACAGCCTTGGCCCTCTTTCTGAGCTCGGGGGTGACCATGGCTTCGGGCATATGGAAGATCTCTGCCGCCGTAGCGGTGTGAATATCTTGTTCTTCGATGAAAGCGCGTTTCAGATTTTCGTCGGATGCGACGTGGGCGAGCACGCGAAGCTCGATCTGAGAATAGTCGGCGTCGATGAGCACCCAGCCGTCCTGGGCAATGAAATATTTTCTGAGCTCTCTGCCGAGATCGGTCCTTATGGGAATATTCTGCAAATTCGGTTCTACGCTTGAAAGACGGCCGGTTTTTGTGAGCGTCTGGCGGAAAGTAGTGTGGATTCTTCCGTCGGTCGAAATGCATTTCAGCAGTCCGTCGGAATAAGTGGATTTCAGCTTGGCAAGCTGTCTGTATTCAAATATAAGCGAGATGATCGGGCTGTACGGAATAAGCTTTTCAAGTGTTTCCGCGTCGGTTGCGTAGCCGCTTTTGGTCTTTTTGCCCATCGGAAGCATCAGCTTTTCAAAAAGTATCGTTCCGAGCTGTTTCGGTGAATTGATGTTGAATTCTTCGCCGGCTTCTTCGTATATCTGTTTTTCAAGTACCGAAATGCGTTCGGCACACATTTCGGAAAAGGCGGCAAGCCCGTCGGCGTCTGCGCGGAATCCGTCGTGCTCGGCGGAAGCCAGAACCTTTGCAAGGGGAAGCTCTATTGAGCGGTATATGAATTCACCGTTTGCTTCCTGAAGTTTGGGGATAAGCGCTTCCGCAAGGCGGGGAAGTACTGTCAACGGGTCTGTTACTTCAGGTATATTCAGGTACATGGCGGCGGCTTTGCCAACAGTCAGACCGCTGTCAACGGGCGAGACGACATATGCAAGAAGCGAAACGTCTTCGCCTTCGCACTCAAACGGATAACCTGCGTCAAGTACAGCGCGTGCCGCTTCCTTTATGCTCCAGAAATTTATTTTTCTGCCTGCCGAAAACAGCCTGAAACAGTCGCCGAGAGGGCAGATACAGACCTTTTCGCCGTCAAAGGCGCGGACGGTTTCGCCGTCTGTTTCGGCGTAAATGCCGTCGGGCAGTGAAAGCATTTCCGCGGCGTCCGCTTTCGCCGAAGGATATTCTATATCATGGTTTTGCGGCATCGTGAGCGACAGTCTGTTTATAAGAGAGGTGAATTCAAGCTTTGTAAAAAGCTCTATAAGTCCTGCGGAGTCGCGCGGGAGGAGTTTGTAATCGTCGATATTTTCCGAAACCGGAGCTTTTACCGAAATTTCCGCAAGGAAGCGCGACATATATGCGTCGTCCTTTCCTGCCTCCAATTTTTTCTTTTTACTGCCGGTTATTTCGTCAAGATGGGAATATATATTGTCGAGCGAGCCGAAACTATGCATGAGCTCGAGCGCGCCTTTTTCGCCGATACCGGCGACGCCCTTGATATTGTCGGACGAATCGCCCATGATCGCCTTCAGGTCGATGAGCTGACTTGGAGTGAGACCGTACTGTTCGTCGATCGCGGCGACGTCCATGATCCGCGTTTCGTTTGTTGCGGCGAGGTGTACGGTCACATTGCCGCTCACAAGCTGATAGCTGTCGCGGTCGCCGGTGACGATGACGCATTGAACTTCGTTTTCGGTCGCGATCCTTGCCACCGTACCCAAAATGTCGTCGGCCTCAAAGCCGGCGGCTGTCAGCACGTGAAGACCGAGCATCTCACTTATCTGTTTGGAAACGGGGAGCTGCTTTGCAAGCTCTTCGGGCATGGGCTTTCTGCCTGCCTTATAGGTGTTGCATTTCAGATGTCTGAAGGTCTTTTCGGGGAGGTCGTATGAGATCGCGGCATAATCATAGCCGGGGGCGAGATTTTTTTGCAGTATGTTAACGAATCCGAAAAGCGCATTGGTCGGAAAACCGTCCTTTGTAGTAAGCGGTCTGACGCCGTAGTAGGCGCGGTTTAATATGCTGTTTCCGTCAAAGATGATTAGTTTTCCACTCATACAAAGCTCTCCCAATGATATCGGTTTATTATTAGTAATTTTAGCACACCGTTACCTTTTTGTCAACGATTATAATATAAATAGGACTTTACAAAAGCAATTTGGTATGATATAATAAATAAAAACCCGCTGTATACATTCTGCTTTATTCGGAGCGTTTATAATCACCATGAAATTAAAAAAAATATTTGTGTTTTTACTGTTGCTTGCAGTAATTCTCTCAGTCACTCCGTTTTATGCTTTGGCAGAAGAGGAAATATATACGATAACCTTCACGGAGGGCATCAAGCTTATAAATCCGCTGACCGGCAAAAAGCCGACAAACATTTTTACCGGCACCGATGTGCCGCCGATTCAGGTCAGGGCAGGGGAAAGCTTTGTTTTCCCCGAAAACACGGTAGTATTCCGCGATTATGTTTTTAACGGCTGGAAATATACCTATACCGATGAAAACGGCGAAAAAAAGACCGAGCTGTATAATCCGGGCGACACATTTGAAAATGTCACGTCGGATATGGAATTCGGCGTCAACTGGAAACGCCCCGACCCGATCGATATCGTTATCACAGGTTACCTCAGCTTTGTCAACACCGAATCGTATGTAGACGGCACACTGCCGGAAACGATGAAGGTCGTTTATGCTTCGACTGTCAAGCTTAAGAAGGTTCAGCTTTCGAAGGACGGCTATAACTTTTCCGGGTGGGTGGACAGCGACGGCGCTTTTTATGAAAACGGCGGCGAATACGTTGTCAATAAGCTGAACCCGGTGCTTACCGCTGTTTGGACTCCGGACGGAAGCTCGGTGCTCACACATAAGATAACTTACTCCGCAGGAGCTGATGTTTTTGAAGGCGAACTGCCAAGAACTCTTGAAATGTATAAAAAGAATACATTCACCCCTTCTGAATGTACGGTTACAAGAGACGGCTGGAGCTTTGTCTGCTGGCGTGATGAGAATGGCGCGGAGTATTATCCCGGCCGCGAGTATACGGCTGAGGACGACGTTGTCACTCTGACAGCTGAGTGGCAAAAAATTACGAAATATTTCACTGTGAATATTTCTTCAAATTACGGCGGCAATGTATCGCCTGATTCGACGCAGAATATTGCGGAAAACAGTCCGTTTCAGGTAAATATATTACCAAACAACGGCTTTCTGATCGATTCGGTCACCGTGAACGGCGTCTTGCAATCTGTCGGCGACCAAAGCGCTGAGTTTGTGCTCAGTATAGAAAAGGTTGTTTCCGATATTCAGATCGCGGTCGTATTTAAAGAAGTTCATGTGCCGGATTATGATATACGCTTCACACCGTGCGAGGGCGGCGAGCTTCAAAGAACGGAATTTTCCGACGGTCGTATCGGATTCACCGTTTTGCCGTATGAAGGATATAAGTTTGTCTCTGTAAGGGTCGAATGCGCCGATGCGACGGCATATAAAGACGGAATCTATCTTCTTGATAATTTTACGGGCGACGCGGTTGTAACCGCCGTGTTTGCTCCGATAACGAGTGAAAGCTCTGCTGAAGAAAGCGCTCCGGAAGAAAAAGGCGTGGGTGACGAAACGCTCTATCTGATTCTCATGGGTATAGTTATCGTCCTTCTTATAGCTTTCGCGGTCGTATATACCAAAAAGAGATAAATAATTTTAAAAACAGACTGTAGACAAAGTCGCCGGTTAAAGAAAGATGGGTTCGGGGAGACAACGCTTGCGTTGTCTCCCCGAATATAATGAAGATCGTTTTTTCGGGGACATGCGCCTCGAAAAAACACCTTAAGGCGAGCTCCGCGAGCCCCCGCGCCGATGGGAGCGTTTAAAAATGCCCGTCAGGAGACGGGCATTTTTTTGCGGAGCGGCGATAAGCGCGAGAAAAGGAAAAGGGGTTCGCGGGGAAAAACATGGTTTGTCCCCGCTTTGAACGAAGCTTCTCATTTCAGAAAAGCTTCGTTTTTGTTTTATATTAGTTTGATAACGTTACCCGACTGTTACAGTTACCGTAACCGCTTCGCTTTCGGCGAGGTGATTGCTCGTGACATATGTGAAGCTGTCAGTGCCGGTGAAGCCGTTTTGCGGATAGTAGGTATATCTGCCGTCCTCGGTGAGCGTCAGCGTTCCGTTTGTCGGCGAGGTGTTAAGCCGATAGGATGCCGCGTCAGATCCGCTCTTGTTGAACGTTGAGGAACAGGGCGTGTTTGCGCCGGTTGCGATCTCCGAGTCCTCTTCTTTTTCGGGTGAGAGCTGAAGCCTGCCCTTTATAAAATCATAGGTGTATGTATAAACCAATCGGGCAAGGTCGCTTTCCGAACGGCATGCGACGCTGTATATGTCTACGCCCTGATAGTATATATGAACGGTCTCGGTCATATAGCCGTGCGTAAGTCCGCCGTAGAGGTATCTCATATATTTATCGAAATACGTTCTGTCGGTGATGCTTGCTTCCATCAG
>CAZVSW010000111.1:0-6314 GCA_964630005.1 uncultured Ruminococcus sp.
ATTTCGTCAAGCTTGCCGTTTTGATATGCTTCCCAGACTTCCTGAATAAGGACGCGGCGTTCGGTGACCTTGATGCCCTTGGATTTGAGCATGTCGATAACGGAAGCTCTTGTAACGCCGGGGAGGATGTTGCCCTCGAGTGCGGGAGTGACGACTTCACCGTCAATTACGAAAAAGACGTTCATTGCGCCGACTTCGTCAACATACTTGTGTTCGATACCGTCGAGCCACAGAACCTGAGCATAGCCGTTCTTTTCAGCCTTTTGCTGACCGATGAGCGAGGAAGCGTAGTTGCCGCCGACCTTTGCAAAACCCGTGCCGCCCTTTACCGCTCTGACATATTCGTCTTCAACGGCGATCTTTACGGGGTTGAGACCTGCTGCGTAATACGATCCGACCGGCGAAAGAATGATGCAGAAAAGATAAGTTTTTGAAGCGTGAACGCCGAGCATAGGGTCTGTTGCGATGATGAACGGGCGGATATAAAGAGATGTGCCTTTTTCGGTGGGAATCCAGTCCTTGTCGAATTCGACAGTTTCTTTGATAGCCTGAAGCACGAAATCGGGGTCGAGCGCGGGTATGCAGAGACGCTCGTTCGTGTTATTCATACGTTCTATGTTCTTTTGCGGTCTGAAAAGAAGGATCTTTCCTTCGGCGGTGTAGTAAGCCTTGAGACCTTCGAACATTTCCTGCGCATAGTGGAATACCATAGCTGCGGGGGAGAGCGTTATATCCTGAAACGGGACTATTCTTGCGTCGTGCCAGCCGTTTTCAACAGAATAGTTGCACATGAACATGTGATCTGTAAAGTACTTGCCGAAGCCGAGCTTTGAATAATCGGGCTTCTGTTTTGGGGTAGTTGTTCTGATTTTTTTGATTTCCATAGCGATTACTTCTTTCTTGAATTTATAATCATGGCTTATTATACTCCGATTCATGTTAAAAATCAATGCCTATATTGAAAAAATATTCACGGCAAATACTTTTAAGATAACTGCCTTTATCGCGGCGGATATCCTGACGGCGTATCTGCGCCGTTTGCATCTGAGAGTATTGCCAAAAAAATATTAAAAAAAAGACTTGCAAAAATTCTTGTTTTGAGGTATAATACGCAACGAGGTGTATCTATGAGTTTTAAAGTGCGCAAAATATTGACTGAATACGGTCCTTTTGCCGCAGGTGCAGCCGCTTTGGCAGTTGCCGTGGCGCTTGCCGCCATTCCTTCTGTAATGGATCGCGGTGAATATTCTCCTGCCAGTCTTGTTTTTGAAGAAAGCTGCGAATCCGGCTTTTCGGAAGAAAAGCTTCCGGGATGCGCTTTATATATAGATGGTAAAAAAATTGCGGTCTCTTCTTCGGAAGATGACCTTAAAAACGTTGTAAAATCAGTGGCTACAGAGCTTTCGGTTCTGGAAGCGGAAAATGCCGATACATATGAGCTTAAAAGCGATATCAGCTATGAATCGGGCGAATTTCTGCCTTCTGAGTTTACGGGCGACCTTGTGTCCGCAGTAAGATCATCGTCGCTTTCGGTTTACGGCGTCGTCACAAAAAATGTTGTCGCCGTTCTCGATTCTCCTACAGTATATCGCGATAATACCGATATGGTGGAGGGAAAAGAGCGCGTTATCAGCGAAGGCAGCGACGGCGAGATCGACGAAGTATACCAACTGTATTATGACGGCGGCAAGCTGTGCAATAGTGTGCTTCTTTCATCTGTTGTTACGGTTGAACCGGTCAATACTGTTGTTGAACGCGGAATCAAGCTCGCTTCCGACAGAACGCTTACAACTCTTTCTATGTTTACCATGCCTTATAACGGCGGGATTTCTTCTGAATACGGAAGAAGATACCTTATGGGCGGTACTTTCCACGGCGGTGTCGATATTGCCGGCAAGGTCGCGGGTATGTCGTGCTATGGCGAACCGATTTCTTCCGCAGGCGACGGTAAGGTCGTTGAGGCGAGATTTCACGGCGATTTCGGCAATCTCGTTGTGATAGAGCATTCAAACGGAATACGTACATATTATGCTCACATGAGCAAAATACTCGTTACCGAAGGACAGACTGTCTCTCAGGGTGATGTTATCGGTCAGATAGGATCGACAGGAAAGGCCGAAGGTCCGCATGTTCACTTCGAGGTGCGTCTCCCCGATGAAAACGGCGTTTACTATCGCGTTGACCCGAAGTATTACATCGTCGATTATTCGTCGTACCTCAGAAAATAACAACTTCAGTCAATCGAAGCCGCTAGTATCCAGCGGCTTTAATTTTTTTACATTTGTAGCATTATTCAATCTGCACTGACAGATTGTAAAAATGTCTTGACAAGCTGAAACTGTTGTGATACTATTGAAAAAAGGAGTGTTGTTATGAAAAAGCTGTTTTCGTTCTTATCCATTGTTTTAATTGCATTTTTGCTTGTAGGATGTGCAAATCCGACCGAACCGGATAATACGTCAACGGATGCTTCTTCCGAATCGGCTTCGGCACAAAGCGAAGGAGAATACGAACCGTCCGCGGAATCGGATTCCGGGCATACGAGCGCGCCTGCCGATGTTAAAAATATTGTTTTTATGGGCAACAGCCTGATCAATTGCAGCAACATGCCGGCACATCTGAGACGTATCAGCAATGGCAGATATAAAGCCACGAACGCCAGCGTTGACAGCGCAACACTGCAATCTCATGCAGAAAGCTGTAAAGGTAAAAACTACATGTACCGTCAGGCACTTTCCGAAGCGGACATCGTTGTGTTTCAGGAATACGGCGGCGCTTTGATTACGGATGTAGAAGGTTTTGAGAGTACAAGAGAATCACTCAAGGAGCTTGTTGGCCTGTGCAGAGAGATCTGCAAGCCGGAGACGAAGTACTATTTAATGATGCTTCACCCCGTCAGCAGTTCCCCCGTAGTACTTGACGAGTGTCTGGACATACTGAGAGAATGCGATGTTGAGCTTCTTCCGATAGGTGAAATAACTTCTTATATACGCGATACTTATTTCTCCCCGGATGACTTCTACCTTCCTAATGATTATCACCCGAATCAGCTGCACGGCAACATGATGGCAATGGCGTTTCTCATCATCCATGACGACGAATCCTGTACAGACGGCGAATGGGCAGGTTCAAATTCGGAGCTGCACAAAACATATCCCGACAAAACCAAAGATGAAATAAATGAGGAAATGAAAAAGATCCAAATAGATGCATATGATCACTATCAGCAAGTGAAGGGCAAGCTTTTCGGTTGATTGTAAAAACAGGTGCAGTACAGGTTTATTGTGCTGCACCGTATTTTTTGCAATGCACCGTACTCGTTTTGCTTCATGATGCGAAATTTTGCGTTTGTTTTGGCAAAAAGCTTGAATTTGAAACACGCCCGGCACGTCTAATTGCAAAAAAATACTTGGCGTGCGTATTGACGGCTGAAAACTTCGCAAAAAATGAAATTTTGTTTAAAATAAACTTGCAAAATCTATTGACAAATACTGCTTTGTGTGATATACTGATAACATCAAGATTATTAGGATGATTTCAATATGATACAGGAAAACAACTCCAAGCTCAACGAGCGGCTCAAAAGCTATGTTGAGGACTGTCGGAATACTCTTGATATTCCGAATGAAGTTTATACAAATTATGACATCAAGCGCGGTCTGCGCAATGCCGACGGAACAGGCGTTATTGCGGGCGCAACTCTTATAAGTAACGTTCACGGCTATTATATAGATGAATATGAAAGAGTTCCGGCGGAAGGCGAGCTGCTTTACCGCGGATATGATATCCGCGACATTATAAATGGCTGCATTGCCGAAAACCGTTTCGGCTTTGAAGAGGTCGTGTGGCTGCTTCTTTTCGGCTATCTCCCCGATAAGCCTCATCTCGAACGCTTTTCGGTGCTTCTCGAAGAACTCCGTGAGCTGCCCGACGGCTTTATTGAAGATATGATCATCAAAGCGCCGTCGCCCAATATAATGAATAAGCTCGGACGCAGCGTTCTTGCGCTTTACAGCTATGACGATTATGCGGAGGATAATTCGCTGGAAAATATATTCCGCCAGTCTATCGAGCTTGTAGCGCGTATTTCCACCATCATGGTAAACGCATATCAGGTCAAAAAGCGCTATTACGATCACCAGTCTCTGTTTTTCCATTCTCCGATAAACGGTCTTTCCATTGCGGAAAATATTCTTTCGACCATGCGTCTTGACCGTAAATTCACCGCCGAGGAAGCACATCTTCTTGATATATGTCTCATGCTTCATGCAGAGCATGGCGGCGGTAATAACTCCACCTTTGCGTGCCGTGTGCTTTCTTCTTCCGGAACAGATACATATTCCGCAATAGCCGCCGCTATCGGTTCGCTTAAAGGTCCGCGCCACGGAGGCGCAAACATAAAAGTGGTTCAGATGATGGACGCACTTAAAACCGTTGTTACGGATGTTTATGACGACGAGCAGATCACTGCGGCTCTTAAGAAGATCCTCGCAAAAGAACTCGGCGACGGTTCAGGTCTTATATACGGTATGGGGCACGCGGTTTACACCAAGTCAGATCCGAGAGCGCAGATACTCAAGCAAAACTGCATTCAGCTTGCGGACATAAAGGGCTTCAGCGACGATTTTCATCTGCTTGACGCGGTCGAACGCCTTTCTCCGGCGCTTCTCGGCGACAAAAAGGCTGTTAAAGGAAGCATTTGTGCAAATGTCGACCTTTATTCCGGTCTTGTGTACCGTATGCTTGAAATTCCCGTCGAGCTTTATACTCCGCTGTTCGCGGTTGCGCGTATGGCGGGATGGTGCGCACACCGTATTGAAGAATCTGTCACTTGCAGACGTATAATAAGACCGGGATATAAATCGCTTTGCGACGTTAAAACATATACAAAGATCAGCGAAAGGAAACAGTAATGAGCAAAACTATCGCACAAAAAATTATAGCAAGCCATCTTAAAAGCGGCAAAATGGAAGTGGGGAGCGAAATCGGTCTTAGGATCGATCAGACGCTCACTCAGGATGCAACCGGTACTATGGCGTATCTCCAATTCGAGGCGCTTGGTATAGACAGAGTTAAAACAGAGCTTTCGGTGGCTTATATCGATCACAATACCTTGCAGTCGGGCTTTGAAAACGCCGACGATCACGAGTATATAAGAAGCGTTGCTAAAAAGCATGGCTTGTATTTCTCGCGCCCCGGCAACGGAATCTGCCATCAGGTTCACCTTGAACGCTTTGGCAAGCCCGGTAAGACTCTCATAGGCTCTGACAGCCATACTCCTACCGCAGGCGGTCTCGGTATGCTCGCGTTCGGCGCAGGCGGACTTGACGTAGCTGTTGCAATGGGCGGCGGCGAATACTATATAACCATGCCGAAAATGGTCAGGATCGAACTTAAAAATAAGCTGCGCCCCAATGTTTCGGCAAAGGACGTGATTCTTGCGGTGCTTAAGCTCCTTTCCGTTAAGGGCGGCGTCGGAAAGATCATCGAATACGGCGGAGAAGGCGTGTCTACGCTTTCCGTCCCCGAAAGAGCTACCATCACCAATATGGGCACGGAGCTTGGCGCAACCACTTCGGTCTTCCCCTCTGACGAGGCTACGAGAGCATTCCTTAAGGCGCAGGGAAGAGAAGAGGATTATGTTCCCCTTGCCGCTGACGAAGACGCTGTTTATGATGAAACATATGTGATCGATCTGGCTGAGCTTAAGCCTATGGCGGCTTGCCCTCATATGCCCGATAATGTTAAGACTGTTGAAGAGCTTGGCAGAATGAAGATAGATCAGGTCTGCATTGGTTCGTGCACCAACTCTTCTTATGACGACCTTATGAAAGTTGCCGCTATACTTAAGGGAAAGACTGTTGCGGAAAACGTATCTCTCACTGTTTCGCCCGGTTCAAAGCAGGTATATAACATGCTCGCCGCAAACGGCGCTCTGTTTGACATAATTTCAGCCGGCGCACGTGTTCTCGAATGCGCGTGCGGTCCGTGCATCGGTATGGGTCAGTCGCCCAAGTCCGCCGGAATCAGTCTTCGAACCTTTAACCGTAACTTCGAAGGCAGAAGCGGAACAAAGGACGCACAGGTATATCTTGTATCACCGGAGGTTGCGGCTCTTTCGGCAATAAACGGCTATCTTTCCGATCCTTCAAAGGAATCCGAGCCGCTTTACGTTGCCCCGGTAGATAAATTCACTATAAACGATAATATGATCGTTCCTCCCGCGTCGGTCGAAGAAGCAGAATCGCTCAGCGTCAACCGCGGTCCGAATATCAAGCCGTTCCCGCTCGCTTCTGAAATGAACGATACATTGC
>CAZVSW010000112.1:0-6192 GCA_964630005.1 uncultured Ruminococcus sp.
AAGGGACAATTGTTGTTGATGTTATACCATGCTCCTTGATTGCTTTGAAAAAGAGCGTCGGGTGCAGCGGATCCTGGTAGATGTACAGTGTGGCGCCTAATAATATCGAGACAATTAATTGCGAAGTATTCCCAGAGGCGAACGTCAAAGGCAAAACCGCCAATATTCGTTCATCTTCCGTATACTCCAAAGAATTAATGACACCAATCGCGTTTTTGATTAAATTATCGTCAGATAACATTACACGCTTCGGAGAATTTGTACTGCCAGAGGTTCCTAACATGACGGCGGTATTCAAAGGGCATTTGCTCTCAGCCGGTAGGAGTGTTTCGCCTAATTCACATATAACGTTACTACGGTTTATATCAAACGCAAAAAACTTATGTGTGACATTCAGAGAGGGGATACTTGTAATAAAACAATCGTCAGTTATCACAGCATTGATATCACAATAGTTAATTGTGCTTTCTATTTCTCTATTTGACGATTTTGAATAAATTGGAACTACTACGCACTTGGCAAGCAAAATGCCAAGGTAAGCGGCAACGTAATCGACACTGCTTGAAAGGATGATCCCAACATTTGAACCACAATCAATTGCACGCGTCAAATTTTCGGCAATCTTGAACGCTTTTGCGTATAGTTCGCTGTATGTAAGAGCTTGTTTTTTGTCAACTACAGCCAACTTTTTGCTGCATTTTCTTTCTGCTAGTAAATCGGATATTCTCATTGCACTGCTCACCCCTCTGCTATTAACAATATATTTTTGATCAAGTCAATATCAACTATTCCATTATATAAATATAATTTATACTACACTCAAATTATATATATTTCAAATTATTTTGTCAAGAGGCTAAAACAGTTTTTTCGAGTTTTTATCAAGACAACTAATTGCCCACAGTTTACTGATAAACTTTTTGTACGTATAGATGCATAAAATACGTTATACTAAGCATACTTATAATGATATTGTCAATTAATGTATAGTAATTTACGGTCTTGCATGTATCGAAAATCACTTTTAATTTATCAAAAAGAATGCTAAAAAGTACTTGCTTTATTTGTAATTTGGTGTTATAATAAAGCGAAATTATATCAGAATTCGCAATATAATAGGAGGGGGTTGGGTTTTGACTTGGAAAGAAACGATACGTGAAAATATAAGATTCGGTATGATAGAAATATTAATTCTTGCCTTACTATCAGAAGAAGAAATGTATGGGCAGCAGATCAAAAACGAGCTCGCTCGAAGAACAAACGGAGTTTACGTAGTAGAAGAGGGCTCTTTATACGGTCCGTTATATCGTATGGAATCGCGCGGGTTAATTGCCTCAAGAAAAGAAATTGTCGGCGCAAGGCGTTTTAGGAATTATTATCACATTGAACCTCATGGAAAAGAATACTTGGAATACGCATTAAAAGAATACAAGTTCGTTACAGATGGAATCAATAATCTTTTAGAGGAGCGCCAAAATGATGAAAACAATAAATAAACGGGCTGTTCGCCACTACATAAGAGAAGTCAAAAGTAAGCTATCTTGCTCGTTTTCTATGAAGCAAGCAATATTAAAATCGATAAAGCAACGCATTGGCGAATGCGAGCCTCAAACAATTGAGGATTTGTACCGTGAAATCGGAAGCCCGGAGAAAATTGCCGACAATATTGAATCTATCGAAGATGTCAGGCAATTGAATAAAATAGCAAAGAAATATCGCACCTTAATTGTTATTAGCGTAATATGTATTATCATTGCCATATTTGCTTCTGTACTTACAGCTATAGTAATTCTATCAGATGATGAATACTACGATATTATCGATATGACCTATAGTGATGATTTTTCACAAGGAGAGTAAAATTTATGAAAAAAGTTATTTCGATCTTTCTTACTGTTGTTGTTTTGTTTTTAATCCCAATTCACAAAGTTGATGCGGTCGGTACTGACGCAGTTGATAATGCCGCTGCCTCAACAATACAATATTTTGAAGATGGCAGTTATATCGTAACAACGCTTTCACAATCCGTTTCTCCTAGGGCATCAACATACATAAGACATGGCTATAAAACAGTCACACATTACAATTCAAGCGACGAAGTTGAATGGAAATATACATTGGAGGGAACTTTCAAGGTTGTTTCAGGTGTATCAGCAACATGTATTGATTCAACATATACATATGAAATTGTGAATGATTCGTGGCATCTTACTGACCACTCTAACTGGTATTCTGATAATATTGCGTATGGAACGGCAACATTTAAGAAAAAAGTCCTTTTTATCGTAACTAGTACGCGAGATATCAACGCTTCCATTCGTTGCGATAAGGACGGTAATTTGAGTTAATTATGTTGAAAAGCATAATAAGGAATCCTATTCGCGTGTGAAGTAAGCCACTAGCAGTGTTAATAAACAGAACCAATATAAAGGTCTCCTATGGTAGAATTAAAGAAACTACCATAGGAGCTTTTGTTATTCTGTCGTAATCCCTTATAAAATGGGAATTTCAAGGCGGTGCATGGTGAACCACCCCTCAGTCCACCATATGGGCAGAATACCCTCTTGGCGGACATGTATGTTTTTTTGCACTCACAAAAGAAAATATCTATTCGAAGTCGCACTTCCGTTTTCGCGGAAGTGCGGCTCTTTTCGAATCAGCAAGGCTTTTTCAAGGTCTTTGATTGCCCGCTTGACCGTACTTCGAGATATGGACAGATCCTTTGCTATAGTATTCAGTCCCGGCCATGCTTTCCGATCCCTGTCCATGCGGTCATGAAGATATAGATACACAAGTTTTGCTCGATGTGGCAGGTCTGAGTGGTATATAGTATCAAGTCTGCCCATCGGATTTCGCCTCCTGCTGCTCTTGGGGTGGTTTGCTGTGTTGGCGTCTGACGGTTCTTAATGCAGCGCTTTGACCACCGCCGGTGTTTTTGTCTTTCGGTTTGTTCGGCGGAGTCTGCTGCGGCTCATGGCTTGGGCTCTCGGTCTGATTTACGCCGCCTGTAGAGGCATCGTCTGCGGATTCGCCGTCCGTCGGCGTTTCTTCTTTGATCAGCCAGTCAGCATGATACTTTTGCACAATGCCGTCCATGATTTCCTTTTTCTCTGCATATTCAACCTCACGACCGCCGTTGTCCTCTACGGTGTAGGGCTTGTCTTTGTTGAATTCAATTCCCCATTTGAAGAACAGCTTCAGCTTTACCTTCATGGGATGGAAGCCTGTTTTCATAACAACGAATTGTCCTTTCGGCATGGACTTTAATTCATCCGGCGTCATAAGCGGGCGTTCGATCATCTGCAAGGATTGAGAGGGATCGTTTTTGCTTCTTGATACTGAGCCGGACATGACTGTTCGGCTGCCGAGTGCTTTTGAGAGTACCTCTGCCGATGAGCTGTTGGGAGCGAAGCCGCCGAACAAAGTGATCTGCGTATTGTCTACGATGATCTCCGCACCTTCCTTGCCGTAGTTCTTGTCGAGCTGCGAGAAGGACTGGATGATCGGCACGATCTGCAGGCGTCGGGATCGGGAGGCGGAGAACATCATTTCGGCAGACTCTATCTTCGGCAGGGTGCCGAACTCGTCACAGAAGAACACGCAACGGTTCTTCAGCTTACCGCCGTTTTCGTCCGCAACAGCGAGTATCTCACGGTAGAGTTGCTGAATGATCAGCGAGATCATGAAGAAGGTATTGGGGTTTTCCTCCGGCATGATAACGAAGATAGCAGATTTCTCATTGCAGAATTTTTCGGCGTCTATCTCGGTATCAAAGCACAGAAGCTGTTCGAGCTCCGAATCGAGAAAAGAGTTGAGGCGGGAGAGTGCTGTCGACATAACCGAAGCCATTGATTGCTCGGCGGTGTTGAGGGCAGCTCCGGCGAACCACTTCGCCTTGTGGTTGTTCGGGAGCATCTCCATGAGCTGCTGAAACTGATTCTTGCCTTTCTTGTTGGAGGGTGCAATAAGTTCCTGTATGATCTTGAACACCGACACGATGTGCCGTTTCTGCGGCTCGCAGAATTCTGCCACAAGCAGGATCGTTGCCGTGAGCAGTCCTTCGGCTGCATCGTAGAAGTATGCGTTCTGACCGAAGCTCGCAGCGTCCATGCCAGACAGGATGATAGTTTTGGAGATGATCTTTGCATACTTTTCTGCTTTGGCTTTGTATATGAGCTGCTTTTCCGATTGATACAGATCCATATACTTGTTCACAAGGTGAAGCAGATTGTTGCCGTTGGATCGGGTTGGATTTCTCAAATCAATGACCGATACATGATAGCCGTACTGCTTTGCAATGTTGCCGTAGTTACGCATGACATCGCCTTTGGTATCGGTTGAGAGAAACGACATTCCCGATGCGCAGGCATACTCAATGCAGGGATACAGCCAATATGCCGTCTTGCCGACGCCCGCCGCACCGATCATGAGGACATGGACATCTCCCGTATCCACAAGCGCTGTTGTGCCAAGCTTGCCGCCGCTGCAGCCGACAACGATGCCTTGAGGAAGAGATTCCTCGGTCGGTGCGTTCTTGTTCTTTCTGAACAGCGACTTTTTAACGATACGGGAGGTTGTCGGCGTCTGTCCGCCTTCGGCTTGCTTTCGCCACTTTTTCGGTGTAAACGGGATGTGCCGATATGTCTTTTGTATTTCTGATTTCGTTGCCCATCTTGCCGTACCATGCTGACCGTCACCGACCGTTTTGCTTTTGATGCTGTTTAGGTTATAGATGTGCGCGACTACCGTAATGCCGCCGAGAATACAGGTCATCACAGCTCCGACAAATATTAAAGTACCAATGCCTGACACGGTTCTTCCACCTCGCTTTCTTCGTTTGAAAATAATAAATCCTCGTTCCAGTCCTTTCGGATCGGTACGAGGATTTTGGATTGTATTCCTTTTTCGGAGAGTTTATCTGCTATTCGCTTGTTGGCTTTTTGCCCGGCGTCATCGTTATCCATGCACAGGCAGACGGTATGGATATTCGGATTGTCTTTGAGCATCTGCCACATCACATGATCTGCTACGCCGCAGCAGGCGGCATAGCTGTGGCTTTGCCAATTTTCCTTGTGCATGGAAATAAAGGACAGCATATCCACGGGTGCTTCAAATAAACAGAGGTATCTGCTTGTACCGTTCCAATGGAAGCTGTATTCGGGAATACAACTGTCAATGTTTCCTTTGAATGTGCTTGTCTGTCCTGTACCTCTCTTGTGTGCATGGCGAGGAATGCCGTCCGTATCGTAGCCCACAAATACGGCGTTGTGGTAGTCTGCCGATTCGTAGATCGTCCCTGCTTTCACAAAGGCGGTCAGCACCTCGCTGTCAATGCCTCGGTGTTTCACAAGGTAGGCATAGACACGGCGCATCGTATCGTTCTTGGGAGGCAGCTTAAATGGCTTGGGCGGTTCTTTTTGTATCGGCGGCGAGACCGTCAGCGTACCTCCGCAGCCGCCGAGCAGGTATTCCATCGCTTCGGGATAGTCTTTATTGTAAAACTTGCGTACAAAGTCGATAGCGTCACCGCCTATCTGCTCGTATTGGTGAAACCATAGGTTTCCGCGGATCGTAACCTTTGCCGATCCGTCTTTCCATTCGTACTCTGTGCCGGAGCGCTTGAGGGTTTCGCCCTGTGATTTTAGCAGAGATACAAGATCGGTTTGACGAGCCTGTTCTTTTTGCTCGTCTGTAAAATAAATGTAGGTTGACAAATATAATCCTCCCTTCTTGATTTTCAGTGTTAGAAATGATATAATATTAACATACTTTAGTCCTTAGTGAGTGTGGTTGGAATACTAATGGGATTCTCTGTGACGATTTCTAAAAAATTCACGAATGGGTTCGAAACAAAGCTCGGATTTACAGGAAAGGATTTGATAGAATTGATTATGGTGATGACTTGTTTGGCGGATGCGGGTGTTTGTGGGAGTCGTAGCAGACAAAATGAACATTTGACCAACCACACGATGAAATAAGGTAACAACACTGAGAGGTGCAAAATCCTCTCGCTCCCGCCACTTTTGAAGCAGGCTTTTTGCCTGCTTCTTTTTTATCCCTGTCTGAGACCGTGCGCCTGCTTTTTCTCGTCGATGATGCGCTTCAGTTTGCGGTCGATTGCTCCCATTTTACCTTTGCGCTCATCTTCCAAGCGATGTTGTATCGCACGGCTGATCTGTCCGAGCAGACGGA
>CAZVSW010000113.1:0-6122 GCA_964630005.1 uncultured Ruminococcus sp.
ATCCGCAAAACATTGCGTAATATTATATTGCTTATCAGGATTAGGAATGGACATCTATCGTCTAAATACACATTTAAATCGGTCATTCCGATCTCGGCTAAAACAGGCGACGGACTTGACATTGTAAAGAAAGAAATAGTTGATTTCCTGGTTGAATCTCCGCATTTCTTCCCCGACGATATGTATACCGACCAGCCCGAACGTCAGGTGGCGGCGGAGGTTATACGCGAAAAGATCCTCCGTCTTACAAACGACGAGATCCCTCACGGAATAGCTGTGGTAATAGAAGAATTTGCAGACGAAAACACTCTTGTGAAGATACGCGCGGAAATATATTGCGAACGCGCTTCTCACAAAAAGATACTCATCGGAAAGGGCGGCGAAATGCTCAAAAAAATAGGCACATACGCCCGCGAGGATCTTGAAAACATGCTCGGCTGCAAGGTATATCTCGACCTTTGGGTCAAGATCAAGGAAAACTGGCGCGATAGCCGCGTCATGCTGAATAACCTGGGCTTCAAGGATGAATAACCCATGAATCAGACATTTCAGGGCGTTGTTATAAAAGAAACCCCTCACGGGGAAAACGGCAAGCTGCTCTGGATTCTTACAGAAGAACGCGGCGTTGTCTGCGTAGTCGCTACCGGCGCGAGAAAGCTGACCGCTTCTTATCTTAAATCGGTTCAGCTTTTTGCCTATTCAAAGCTCACTGTATATGAAAAAAACGGATATATGACCCTTACCGAAGCGGAACTGATCGAGGGATTTTATTACATCCGCAAGGATCTGATTGCCCTGTCGTTTGCTTCATACGCCTGCGAGATGGCATATATCGCCGCCATACCGAATGACAGCTCGATGCTTCGTCTGATCCTCAACACGCTCTACGCCGTTTCAAAGGAGATCGCACCGGTCAGACTTATCAAAGCCGTGTTCGAGCTGAAGCTCTGCTGTATCTCGGGTCTGATGCCGGATGCAGACGGCCTCTGCGCCGTATGCGGAAAGCCGTCCGACGGTTACAACATTTCGGAGCTCGAACCAAGATGCCTTGAGCATACAGAGCGAAAAAGCAGCTTTTTGCCGCTATGCGCGGCCACCAAAAAGCTTATATCATATGTTTGTACGGCGGAGCTCGCCCGTATGCTTTCTTTTCGCGCATCAGCAGATACAGTTGACGAGTTTTGCACATTTTGTGAGGCGTTCGCCGTTGCCTCCCTTGAGGTAAATCCCAAAACTCTGCAATTTTATAACGAAATATCAAGGAAAAACTCATGAAATACATCAAAAAAGCCCGCGTGTTGCTCGAATACGACAAGGTACTTTCGGCGATCGCGGCATTGGCGCGTACAGAAGGCGCCGCAGAAATTATTAAAAATATTGAACCGACAGATGATACCGTCATCGTAAAACGTCTTATGGCTCAAACCGCCAAGGCAAAAGAGATGATCGTAACAAAGTCGCTTCCCCCGTTCGGGCAGTGCAAGAATATCACGGCGTCGGTCGACCGCGCGGCAAAAGGCGCAGTGCTTACAACGCGTGAACTTTTAGACGTCGCTTCCCTGCTCAGATCGGCGGCGTCGGTCAAAAGATACCCCGCGTCAACCGATGATCTCGGCGCGCTTGAACAGTTTTTTGACGCTCTTAAAGAGATCAATCATCTTGAAAGAGCAATATCCGACGCGATCATCGCAGAAGATATGATATCAGACAGCGCCAGCGACGCGCTGTATAAAATACGCCGCGATATCCGCAAATGCGAGAGCAATGTCCGCGACGTGCTCTCCAGATATACGACCGGCGGCTCATCCAAATACCTTCAGGAAAACATCGTCACGATGAGAAACGGAAGGTTTGTCGTCCCTGTAAAAGCCGAGCATAAAAACGAGATCAAAGGTCTTGTTCACGATACATCGGCATCCGGCGCAACATTGTTCGTAGAACCTCTCGCAGTACTTGAGGAAAACAACCGCCTGAGAGAGCTGAAAGTAGCTGAAAACGACGAGATAGAACGCATTCTGTCGTCGCTGTCGTCGCAGACTGCGGCGCAGGGAACGTCTCTTGCACTTAACTATAAAGCGCTCACCGACCTCGCCGTCATATTTGCAAAGGCAGAGTATTCGTATTCGATACGCGGCATGGCGCCGATAATCAACGAAAAGGACAGCACGATAAAGCTGCTTTCCGCGCGCCACCCGCTGCTTGACAAAAATACAGTCGTTCCTGTCACCGTTACGCTTGGGGGTAAAAACAGCGTACTTGTCATTACCGGTCCCAACACAGGCGGTAAGACCGTTGCACTGAAAACTATCGGGCTGTTCGTGCTTATGAATCAATCCGGTATTGAAATTCCCTGCGACTACGGCAGCTCTATGCCGGTGTTTGACGGCGTACTCCCCGACATCGGCGACGAACAGTCGATCGAACAATCGCTTTCAACGTTTTCCTCGCATATGGTAAACATCGTTTCTATCATCGAGCATACAAGCGAAAGATCGCTTTGTCTCTTTGACGAACTTGGCGCGGGTACAGATCCTACAGAGGGCGCGGCGCTGGCGATAGCAATAATTGAGGAAGAAAAGAAAAAAGGAGCGGTTATCGCCGCCACCACACATTATGCGGAAATAAAGCAATACGCGCTCGAAACCGAAGGCGTTGTCAACGCTTCGTGCGAATTTGACGTTGAAACGCTTAAACCGACGTACCGCCTTATAGTTGGACTTCCCGGCAAGTCAAACGCATTCGCGATATCGCTCAGGCTCGGAATACCCGAAACCATTATTGAACGTGCCAAAGGCGTTATGAGCGACGAAAACATCCGATTCGAAGATGTTATCGCAAGGCTTCAGGAAACGGAAAGCAAGCTTTCAAAAGAGAAAGAATATTCAGACCGTCTGAAGCTTGAAACCGAAAAAAAGCTTGCCGAAGCAGAAGCGCTTCGCAAAGCCGCGGAGGAAGAAAGCTCCAAAGCGATTCAAAAAGCAAAGGAGCAGGCTAACCGCATTCTGATCTCAGCGAAAGCGTCAGGCGAATATATTCTTGATGAAGTGAACGAGCTTAAACGCAAGGCCGAAAAAGAAAAGAATTTCGATTCGCTTGAAGAGGCCCGCCGCAACATCCGTAAAAAGCTTAAGGAGACCGACTTTAACGAATATGACGAGCCGGAGGAAGAATATGTTCCGCCGCGTCCGCTGAAGGTGGGTGATACAGTCACTATCGCCGGCATAAATAAAGACGCATATATCACATCGCTGGACGGAGACACCGCAACCGTTCAGGCGGGCATTATCAAAACCAAAGTCAAGACCTCAGATCTGAGGCTCAAAGAACAGCCCAAGCATCAACCGCAGAAAAAGACCACCGTAAATGTCAGCAGAAGCTCCGAGCCGACCAAACATGAGATTGACGTAAGAGGTCAGACCGGCGACGACGCATATTTTATGATAGACCGCTATCTTGACTCTGCGATAATGTCAAACTATCACATCATCACTATCATTCACGGAAAAGGTACGGGCGCGCTCCGCGCCGCCATCTGGAATCACCTCCGCAAGGATAAGCGCGTAAAATCGTTCCGTTCCGGAACATACGGCGAAGGCGACTTCGGCGTTACCGTCGTGGAGCTATAAAGCAAGGAAAGCTGAGTCAAATGCTTTTTTCATTTGACTCAGCTGATTTTTTATTTACTTTTTACGTTTAAAAATCATAAGCGCGACGCCGCCGATAAGCGCAATTCCTGCAAAAGCGGCCAGCAAAATCTTTCCGGTGTTTCCCTGCTCACTCGGTGCATCCGATTCCGTGACGTCGCACGAGCTGTCATCAGAGGTTTCGCTTATATCCGATTCTTCCAAAAGATCGCTTACGGGTTCGGCACTTTCCTCGCCGTCGGAAACTTCGGAGATGTCGTCATCGTTTTGTACAGCTCCTCCGAATGCTTCGATCTCGCTTACCCAGCAGAAATTACCGCCTATTTTATAAACAACCTTCACGTATTGAGCATTGACCGGTTTATCTGCCGTATAGCCAAAGACAAGCCGCGTCCAGCCGCCCACGCCGTTGCCGTCTGCGGCAACACCGTCTCCGAATAACGAAAAGCTTTTTCCATCATCGGAAACAAAGAACTGTACCCTAGCGTCAGCCGGATCAGGCACGCCCCATGTACCGCCAAACAAGTCAGTCGTTACGCGCTTGACAGAAACAAGCTCTCCGAGATCGATAACGGCCTCTACCGTCGAACCCTTCCAACAGCCTATGGCAGTGTCCGAACCGCTTGTTGAATGTATTCCGTCGGTCCACTTACCTATCGGGTCGCCGTTTTCGTTTGTATCCGTCCAATCGCCTGAGTACGGACTGCCGTTTACCTTATACGGCTTTTCGAAAGCGACATTTATATATTCGACGCCGTCCTCATCAACAAAGACCGCCGGCTTGATCTTTTCGGGTTCAAACGGCTCGTCACAGCTTCTGAGCGCTATATTCTGAAGAGTCTTTACCGTCTCGGGATCAAGATTTGCCGTATACGTATTTCCGACAGGAGAAACTCCCATAAAAGCCCTGAGCCAAGTGCAGGCGATAAGATAGCTGCCGGCCGACGAGTGATGAGAAAGATCGTCGGCATAAAGCTCGATATCAATGCCGTCCTGCTGGCAGTAGTAATAAGCTACAGCCGCCGGCGCCGCTATGGTATCATATTTTTCCGCAAGCGTTGTATATGTATTATAATGATTTACGTTTTCCGACGGGCGTTTTTCTTTGGAGGATGAGTCGGCATAACGCATGTAAAGTAGCGGTTTCGCGCCGTTTTCACGTATAAGCGGAATCAGCGTTTCAAGCGCCGAATCCGTTGCCTCCCCTGTTGCTCTTCCCGCGTCCTGCAACACAACAAAGTCAAACTTGTTGTTTTTCAGCATTCTGCGCAAAGCACTGCCGTACGAATGCTTCGGATCGGCAAACTGCGACAGATTTGAACTGCCGTATGTGCAATATGTTACCGATACATCAAGACCCGCTTCGCGGCAGAGCGCCTTGAATTTAAGCGGCGTGCCGTTAAAATAAGTGGCGCTGTTGCCGACTATAAGAAACCTCACGGTATCTTCGGTAACCGGCTTTGGCAAATCATATGATATGGAAAGAGAGCCGTTTTGAGGATCGTACGCTCCGTTCACATCATAGATTATCGACATAGTTGAGTTATAAAGCATCGCTCCCTCAAATGCGGTATCATAGCACTCTTTCAGACGCTTGTCTGCGGCAGAACCGAATCCAACCATAAAACCGCCTGAGGGAATCGTAACAGTAAGCTGCGGACTGCCGTTAGTTCCATCGGCATTGGCAAGAAGCTCTCCTCCTGCTTCGATGAGCTTTCCGTTTTTATCAAAGATCATTAAGAAAGAATTGCGAAAATTGTAATCGGAAGAATTAATGACGAGAGGTCTGTCCGTATCGTTAGGAAAAATAACAACAGAAGATGAGGTGATGTTGGTATTAGTTCCGTTAACGGTAATGGTAAACGAAATCTCGGAAGAGGCACTAACCCTTTCCGACAAAGATAACGGAAGCAGTAGCAACCCCGAAAGCAAAACTGACATAAAACGTTTCATGGTATAATATTCCTCATAATATTTATCGAAATTGAATTGCGAATCACAATCAATTGCGTTCGCTTAGTTAATAATAATGGCTGTAGCATAAAGCAACAGCCATTACATTATGTGCGACAGAAAAATCAGTCAACAGTATTATCGACAGGAGCTTCAGGAGCGTTCTTTTTAACGCTCTCGATGCCGTTAAGGCAGCTGCTTTTAGCCTTATATCCTTCAGACGCAAGGATAGGTTCGCCGTTTCTCGCCTTGAGACGGAAGCGATATTCCCCTGCCTTATCAAGATACATTTCAAATTTGGGATTTTTTGCTTCAACAACGGGATCAGCAGTCTGATCCTCGAAGTTGGCAATTTCCGCATTCTTCTTAACGCTCTCGATGCCGTTAAGACAAGCGGCTTCAGAGCTATATACCTCCGAAGTTCCGATAACCTCGCCGTTTGAGGCCTTTAAATCAAATTTAATACCTGTTGCTGTCTTTCTCACAATGAATTTGCCCATTGTCATACCTCCCTTAAAAATATTG
>CAZVSW010000114.1:0-6022 GCA_964630005.1 uncultured Ruminococcus sp.
ATTGCTGCCGCACCGGTGGAGATCAGTTCGTCGATTACCACTACCTTCCAGCCTCCCCAAGCCGTCTGGAACAGGTTACCGACGCCATAACTGCCGCCGGCATCAAGGTCATCGACCTGCGCGACGTCTTTGCCGCCCATAAGAACGATGAGTATAAGCTCTATTGGAAGACGGACAGCCATTGGTCGGACTACGGCGCGTACATCGCCTATAACGAGCTGTTCAGCTATATTTCCGAAAAGCACCCCGAGTGCGCACCGCGCTCCTTTGATGAGTTTTCGTGGAAGGAAGATTTCTACTACGGCGGCGACATGGCTCATTATCTTGAGTATTACAACGGCAACGGCTACAACGATTCGAACACGCCCATGAAGGAATATAACGTTCTGCGCGTGCCCGATTTCGATATGCCGAGCGAGATATCGTCTATCCAGCGCTATGTGAGCGATAAGCGCCTGACGTATAACGTAAACAACATACAAAACGCCCGTAATATCGATACAAAGCGACCTGAACTGCCGTCTGCGATCGTTATGCGCGACAGCTATTCTACTCAGATGTACGATATCCTCGCCGAGCGTTTTGACAAGACCTGGTATAAAAACATGTGGGATTTCAGCTTCAGCGAGAACGAAATGAAGCAGAAACAGCCCGATTATATCATCTATATTATCGTAGAACGCAATATCGATTCAATATTCAACTGACAATAAATTAAGGGGCGGCAATTACTGCAATAAGCTTGCGGTAATTGTCGCCCTGTTTTAATTTGATTTTTTAATCTTCGTCGCCGTCTTCGTCCTCGTCGCTGTCTTCATCAGAAACGGTCTTTACGACGGTCATCTTGCTGATGCGGTGATCCTTTATCTCGGTCACCTTGATGTGAAGCGGCGGTATATCAAGCTCAAACTCGCTTCCGTCTTCGGGAACAACGCCGTAGCTGGCGAATACATAACCGCCGATCGTGTCGTAATCTTCCTCAGGAAGCTCGATCTGAAGCTCGGCGGCAACGTCAGCAAGAGGCGCTACGCCGTGTATCTCCCATGTGTCGTCGGCGACTTTTTTGATCTCCGGCTCTTCGTCAACGGCTTCATCGTCGTCGTTGAGGTCGCCGACGATCTGTTCGAGCAGGTCGTTCATTGTAACGATGCCCATCATGCCGCCGTATTCGTCAAGAACAACGGCGAAATGGTTGCGGTTTGTCTGCATCTGCTTGAAGAGTACGTCGGCGTGAATGCCTTCGGGCACAAAGCTTGCGGGCTTGACCGCTTCCTTCATGACGACCTCGCGGCATGCGCCGCGCAGGCGGAAGTAATCTTTAACCGAAAGCACGCCGACAACGTTGTCGATCGTGTCGGAGCAGACGGGGTAGATCGAATGTCTTGTTTCGTGGATGGTGTTTTCCCATGTTTCGGCGTCTTCGTCCGCCCAGAGTATGGCGATATCGGTGCGGTGCGTGGCGAATTCGCTGACGGTACGGTCGTCGAATTCAAAAACGTTCTGGATCATTTTCTGTTCCTGTTCGTCGATCACGCCCTTCTGACTGCTTTCATCTACCATGAGGCGAATCTCTTCTTCGCCGACGTCCTCGTCTTTTTCGTTAGGATCGATGCCGAAGAGTCTTAAAACTCCGTTTGTTGAGATGGAGAGCAGCCATACGATTGGGGTGAACACTTTTGCAACTCCGCAGAGCATTCCCGACATGCCAAGAGCCAGCTGTTCGCTCTTTTTCATGGCGAGACGCTTTGGCACAAGCTCGCCGAATATGAGCGTTATGTAGGAAAGTATGAGGGTAATGATGATGACGGAAATGCTTTGAAGCGTGTCGGGGTTGATTTTTACGCCGGCATTTACGAGAAGGTCAACAAGTCTTGCCGAAAAGTTGTCGGCCGCAAACGCACTTCCCAAAAAGCCGGAAAGTGTGATCGCGATCTGGATCGTCGAGAGAAACTTCGACGGCTGTTCGGTAAGCCTGCGCAGTTTTTTTGCGCGCCTGTTGCCGTTTTCTTCAAGTTTGGAAATTTTTGCTTCGTTTACAGATAAGACCGCTATTTCCGCACAGGCGAAAATTGCGTTTAAGAATATGAGTATCAGCTGAAGTAACAGCTGTGCCCAAATTGAATTCATAAAAAGGGTTTCCTCCGATTGGTGTTATGTGTTTGTCTGCTGAGGTCATTACACAGCATTTTTGCTTGTCAATATTGGTTTTACGTTCAAATTCGGTGGAAACTCAGGTCAAAAGCCGACGAAAATGCAAAAAGGCATACCTCCACCTCACAAAAAGGTGACGAAATGCCTGAATGATTTCAGATTCGTATGCTTTATAACTGCTCATAAAACCGCGACGGAAAAAGACCTGAGCTGCTTTGCAGCCGTCAGGCGCGCAAAAAACGCATCGTCGATTACCGTCAGTACAGTCTGCGCCGTCCATAATTAAGCATGTTCCTCCGTATTTTAGTGTTATTAGTGGTGATTATACCACGTATTGCATTGCATGTCAATAACTTTTTTGAATTTTTGTCACTTCAGCGACGCGAAAACTGCGTCTGCCAAAGCGATCAGCTCGTCGTGCTTATCGTTTTTGACGGACGATTTGAGCGAAACCGTTTTTTCGACTAACGTCATATTCTTCATGGCTTCGATGACGCTTTTCATCTGACCCGCGGCTGTGGCGGCCCATGTGCCGTTATCGATCAAGGCGACGGTGCGGTTTTGCAGATTGTGCGCTTTGAGGTCGGCAAGCAGATTTTCCATGGTGACAAACATTCCGGCGTTGTAGGTGGGCGAAGCGAAGACGATATGACTGCATCTGAACGCCTCGGCAACGATATAAGACGGATGTGTTACCGAAACATCATACATCGCGATCCTTGAAACTCCGAGCGCACCGAGGCGGTTGGCAACGATCTCTGCGGCGTTTTGCGTATTGCCGTATATGCTGGAATAAGCGATCATGACCGATTTTTCTTCGGGTGTGTAAGAGCTCCACAGAGAATATTTTTCGATAATAACGCCGATATCACTGCGCCATACATAGCCGTGAAGCGGACAGATCATGGCGATATCCACTCCAGCTGCCTTTTTAAGAAGCGCCTGAACCTGTACGCCGTATTTACCGACGATGTTTGTATAGTAGCGGCGGTATTCGCCCATATCGATGTTTGCTTCGTCAGCGAAGATGTTGCCCGAGATCGCGCCGAAAGTACCGAACGCGTCGGCGGAAAAGAGGATTTTTTCGGTCAGGTCATAGCTCACCATGACCTCCGGCCAATGAACCATGGGCGCGGTGAGGAAGGTGAAGGTATGGCGGCCGGTAGAAAGGGTGTCGCCCTCCTTGACGAGCAGCTGGCGGCTGTCTATATCAAAATCAAAAAACTGCTTTATGATGGAGGCTGTTTTTGCGTTGCAGACAACCTTAACTTCGGGGAAGCGGCGCACCAGCTCGCCGAGAGTGGCGGCGTGGTCGGGCTCCATGTGGTTGACAACGACATAGTCAAGCGGTCTGCCGTTTAAAAGATGTTCTATATTTTCAAAGAAAACGCCCGAAACCTCACGGTCAACGGTATCAAAAAGGACTGTATTGCCGTCCAAAACGTGTTATGAGTTATATGATACTCCGGCGGGTATCGGATCTACGCTATCAAAAAGCGCCTTGCGACGGTCGTTGCCGCCGACCCAGTAGATATCGTTAGTGATTTTAATTTCCTGATGCATGACAAACCTCCCAAAGAAGCAAACATTTTTCGGTTGAGACATATTTTATCATAAAGTTATAGAAATTGCAACTTGAAAAATGCCATAAATTATGATAATATGAGAACATGAAAATTATCAATTTGGAGTGTAAGGATTTATGAAAGCATATGAAGTTTTGAATGGACTTATAGAGATGTCGGGCGTAAAGCGCGAACCGACTGTCGACACGCTTAAGGTCGGCTCAGACGACAAGGAAGTAAAAAAGGTTGCGTTTTGCTTTATCGCTACGCCGAACGTCATAAAAGCCGCCGCAGAGTGGGGCGCTGATGTGCTCATCACACACGAGCCGACGTTTCACAATCATTTTGACAATATGAACGAAAACGCGGTAACGCTTGCAAAAAAGAAGCTTATTGAAGACAGCGGCATGACGGTATATCGCTATCACGATCACCCGCATTTTGCCTCGTGCGGCGACATGATCCATTCGGGTTTTCTTCGCAAGACGGGCCTGAAGGGCGCGCGTACACCCGACGCCGCCGGTCGTCCGGTGGCAAATTTTGATCTGGAAACGGCAATGACCCCGCGTGAGCTGGCGGCGCTTATTTCCGAAAAGCTTGGCATCAACCACGTACGTGTGATCGGCGCGGCTGACGTGAAGATGACAAAGGCAATGCTCTGCCTTGGCGCGTGCGGCGATATCGTGACTGAGATCATGCGCGACAGCGACAAAGAAGTGGTCATTACCGGCGAGATCGTGGAGTGGGCGCACGGCTGTTTTGTAAGAGACGCCGCTGAGCTTGGCATGAAAAAGGCTATTGTACTTCTCGGTCACTGCGCAAGCGAGCGTGACGGAATGGAGTATGTACGCGATATGTGGAATGAGCGTTACGGCGATAAGGCAGAGAGTAAGTATTTCGAAACGCCGGATATTTTTGCTTAATATTTTTTAAGATCAAAACTGTTGTCGCTTTTTGTCATGCTGCATATTCTGTATTAGCAGGGCGAGATTCGAACCCGCATCGGTTTTGACGTTGCGATTTTTTGTAATACGTCGTCAAAGCCCTTGGATATCCGATAGGATAACGAATTTTGTCCTGCCAAAGCAATAGCCTTGAAAGGAGCATACAGTTTTATGTGTTGCCATGAACACAAGATCGACAGCTGCGGCTGCATGAAAATATATCATCTTATGGACGAAGGCGGAGCATGTATCGATAAAGCGATTCTCTGCCGTCTTGAAAAGCTTAGAGAAAAGGAAGAAAAGTGCTGTTTCGGCGAACCGGAAAAAAAGCCGGATAGGCACGACGAGCACAAGGACGACTGCTACTGCGAAAAGAAGCCCGAAAAAAAGCACGACTGCAAATGCGATTGCCAATGCCGTGAACCCGAACCCTGCTACAAGCCGGAAAAACCGTGCAAGTCGGAGAAAGACGACTGCGACTGCAAAAACGAAGGCGAGCGCGAGCGTCATATAGAAAAATGCGAATGGAAGCCCAACGATTGTTGGTGCTACCCGACTAAACGCGACTGATAAAAACGCCGCAGCTGATTTATTATCGGCTGCGGCAGATTTTTTTATAAGTGCGGAGCATGGCAATAAAAATAAGCGGCTGAGCTTTTTTGGCTCAGCCGCTATCAAATCACGGTGCGCAATGCGCAAAGATTAAATTAATTTGCGGTTGAATATCGAGGTTGTTGTTCGATCCGGATAGGATCAAGCTTTTGTGTTAAAGCTTATTCAACAACGTCCTGCTTAGCGGAGATGACTTCGATCTCGCCGATCATGCCCCAAGAACCGGAACCGAAGAGGAGCTCAACCTTAACGTAGCGAGCGGAAACGGTAGCGCTGACTTCAGTATCAGCCCAGCCGACTTTGTCTTCGGATTCGATGAGGAGGTCGCCGTATTCGGTCCATTCTTCGCCGTCGTTGGAGTAGTATGCGCGGGAAGCGATAAGGCTTGCGATACCCCATTCAGCGGGAGACCAGTGGAAAGCACGGACTCTGTTGAATTCCTGCTCAGAACCGAGGTCGATGATTACAGTACCCATCTGACCGGACTGATCGTCGATAGACTGGCCGGCAGCAAGGCTCTTGGAGGGATGGAAGCCGAACCAGCTGGAGTCGCCGAGTTCGCCTGCACCGCAGATACCGTCATTGAGAGAACCGCCGTAAGGAGTATCAGCAGCAAACTTGAGTTCTTCGGTAGTGCCGGTAACATCGCCGTTGACGAGGGTTACGGTAACGCCGTCTTCAGCTGCGAGGTTGTGACCAACGCTTTCCTGCTGTGCGAAAATAACTTCCCAGTTGAGACCGAGAGTGTCG
>CAZVSW010000115.1:0-5931 GCA_964630005.1 uncultured Ruminococcus sp.
GCGAGTTATCGACGGCGTGACAAACGGCGACGCCGGGATGTGGCGGTCGGCGTTTCTGCCCGCGTATGACGCGGCTATGGAGGCGCAGGAGCTTGAACTGACCGGACACACCGATTATAATATTCTTATAAGCCAAAAGCTTGACGATGCGCTTGACGTGCGTGAAGCTAATTACGGTAAAGACATTCTGATCGAACTGACTGATGTAACTGTCAGAATGATCGAAATGTCTGAAAGGCCGGATCTGTTTGCCGATTATAAGGATATATTCACCTTGAAGTACCGCCTCGACCTAGATTCCATTGAAGCGGTAGCAGAGATAAAGGGCAGACTTACTGTCAGCGGCAGTGACGGAAGCCATTCGTCTGACGCGGTATATATAACGGTCAGATATAACGGCGTCTGGTATCTTCACCCAACATTTTATAATTTGATGTTTTAAACAGTCACCTCACGGCAATAATAGCTGTGAGGTGATTTTTATTATGACATTAACACAAAAAGAAAAAGACCTTTTGAAGGATCTCAAAACCGAGGAAAAGCTTTGCGTCGAAAAGTATACCAAGCATTCCGACGCGGCAAAGGACCCGCAGCTCAAGAATCTGCTCAGCCAGATCGCGCAGATCGAAAAAAAGCACTTGGATCTTATAACACAGATGGAGAGCGGTACAGTTCCTCAGATGGGAAGCGGCAACGAGACACAGCCCACTTTTACCGCAACCTATACGGGTACTACTCCTGATAAGGAATCCGACTGTTATCTTTGTACAGATTTGCTTACCACCGAAAAGCATGCGTCGCACCTTTATGATACCTGCATATTCGAATTCGGAGACGAAAATGCGAGAAACGTTTTGAATCATATTCAAAAGGAAGAGCAGGAGCACGGCAAGATGATTTACGACTATATGAACACTAACAGCATGTCAGCGTAAATTGTTTAACGGGGCTGTCAGATTGACAGCCCCGTTAAGCATTTCAGCATATGATCAGTAAGTCAGATCACAGAATTGACCGTAATTTCCGGTGTAAAGACCGTTGTCAACCCATAATCTTGCGCATAGATCGCGTATGTCCAAGGAGGATTGTGCAGTATAGTAGTCCATATCCTCAACAATATACGGGTTGCAGTATTTGGATACGGCGACTTTGGTCTTATTCATACACTCTTTCATATACTCGCAAAGCAAAATAAACTCAGGAGCGCTTTTTATGTGAGCGTTGAATTTCTTTTCTGAACCGTTTTTGAAAACTATGGCATTTACGGATATGCGTCCGTTTTCGTCTTTGATGCAGAATCTGTCGTTTATCAGACCCTCCAACGCATCTTTCTGTTCATCCTGAGAAGCGTCGGTGATCATGCCTTCGGCAATGGCTTTCAGCGTAAGTTTATAAGTATTAGTAGGAGGTACATCGTATTTGTATCGGTTTACAGACAGACCGTCGTGATGTCTTTGAAATCCCTCCCAAGCAATATTGTTGTAGACGGATCCGTTGTTGTTGAAAAAGATCGGGTCGATCTCGATGTGCCGTGCGCCCTGCTCAAATCCGATAAATCCCCAATTTCCGCCGTCCTTGCGCTTGAATTTCGTGTGTATATTACTGGGAAGCACGGTATTTTCAATCAGCTTCTCCAGATGAAGTGCGAAGTACATAAGCGCGTCGTTTTCCGAATAAGCCGATGTATCGATATCAAACTTTTCGCTCTCCTTAAGGGCGTATTTCGCAAGCTCCCATATTTCGGCGTAATGCGCTTTTGCAAAGGCACACGACAGATCGTATGCTTCCTGCTGGCATTCGACGGGCGAAATGAAAAAGCTTGTCACATATTTGCCGTCGGGTGTTTTCTTAAGAAGCTCGGCGTTAAACAGCAGCTCTGCTTCTTCTTCCATATACGGCATTGCGATGCCGAGCGCTATAGATAACTCTTCGAGAGTTGATGGGTTGTTGTTCGCTTCGCATAGAATGTTGACGGGAATGCGTCTTCTTATCGCCGACCAGGGAAGCCCTGACGGCTGATTGCCCGATGCGCAAAATCCCAGATTTTCCGGTTTGTAGCTTCTGATTCCAAATTCTCTTGCCATGTTCATACCCTCTTTAATAATATTTCTTGCACGGAACAGCTTTGAGCATATCGTACCCTCGGCTACGCCGAGATTTGCTGCGATATCCTTGATCTTCTGGTTTTCGATGTAGTAGGCAACAATTATGTTACGGTATTCGGATGAAATAAAAGCAAGCTCTTTTCTAAGCAGTGACAGCTCTTCGCTGCGTATATATTCGTCTTCGACATGGGCTTTTTCATCACCGATATCAAGTTCACCGATATCGTCGCCTATCATTAACGACGAAGCAACATGCTTTTTGCCCGCCCATACGCTGTATCTGTTTCGTGCGATCTGCCATACCCATGCAGGGAAGTTTTGGGGAACAGTCCCTTTTTTCAGGGCGCTGAGGATATTTAACGATATATCCGAAGTGAGATCCTCCGCTTCAAAGCGGTCTCCTGTTTTTTTAGGCAAAAGTAAAACAGCTTTTCGGTGTATTGCTCGGCAAATTCCGACATTTTGCTTTTAATGCTTTCAGAAGTAGTTTCCATTGCTCAGCCCTCCGTTACACCCATATAGTGTGCGGTTTTGTGATCTCATTGCAAAGAAAATTTGATTTTAAAAAATTAATGCCGTACGTCATGTAAAGATGTACGGCATTTGATATTAATCAGTCGTGTGATTTGCGGGTCTTGATCTCTTCGGTGATCATTGAGATGAACGAATCGAGCTTCATTGTGCCCATATCACCCTTTTTGTAGGTGTTTACGGTGATATCGCCGCTTTCGACTTCCTTGTCGCCGATAACGAGCAGATAAGGAATCTTCTGAAGCTTGTGCTCACGAAGCTTGTAGCCGACTTTTTCGTTGCGGTTGTCGATCTCGGCTCTTACGCCCAGCTCGGTAAGGCGGGCAAGAATTGATTCGCCGAAGTCACGTGCACGGTCGGTTATGGGAAGGATCTCAACCTGAACGGGAGCAAGCCATGTGGGGAACGCGCCTGCAAAGTGTTCTGTAATAACGCCGATGAAGCGCTCGATAGAACCGAACACCACGCGGTGTATCATAACAGGGCGGTGCTTATCGCCGTCAGCGCCGGTGTATTCAAGCTCAAATCTTTCGGGGAGCTGGAAGTCGAGCTGAATCGTACCGCACTGCCAGGTTCTGCCGAGACAGTCCTGAATATGGAAGTCGATTTTCGGACCGTAGAATGCGCCGTCGCCTTCGTTGATGATATAGTTCTTGCCCATTTCTACAATGGCGCTCTTGAGCGTTTCCTGTGCAAATTCCCAGTCGCTCTCATCGCCCATGTGATCTTCGGGCATTGTGGAAAGCTCTATCTGATATTCAAGTCCGAAGAGGGAATAGACCTCGTCGAAAAGGCGTACGACGTTTTCGATCTCGTCCTTCATCTGATCTCTGGTCATGAATATGTGGGCATCGTCCTGAGTGAAGCAGCGCACTCTGAAAAGTCCGTGGAGCGCACCCGAAAGCTCGTGGCGGTGTACCAGACCGAGTTCGCCCACTCTGAGCGGGAGATCGCGGTAGGAGTGCATATCCGACTTATAGACGAGCATACCGCCGGGGCAGTTCATGGGTTTGATCGCGAAGTCCTCTTCGTCGATCTGGGTGGTATACATATTGTTTTTATAGTGAGCCCAGTGACCGCTGCGCTCCCACAGAGTACGGCTCAGAATGACGGGGGTCGAAACCTCGACATAACCGTATTTTTTGTGTATCTCGCGCCAGTAGTCGATGAGCTGATTCTTGAGAACCATTCCCTTGGGCAGGAAAAAGGGGAAGCCGGGACCTTCGTCTGTGAGCATAAACAACCCAAGCTCTTTACCAAGCTTTCTGTGGTCGCGCTTTTTAGCTTCTTCAAGCATGGTAACATACGCTTCGAGCTCGTCCTTGCTTCCGAACGCCGTACCGTATATACGCTGGAGCATCTTATTCTTGCTGTCGCCCTTCCAGTACGCGCCTGTTATATTCAAAAGCTTGAATGCCTTTACCTTTTTTGTGTACGAAACGTGAGGACCTGCGCAGAGGTCGGTGAACTCGCCCTGCTTATAGAAAGATATCTCTTCGTCGGCGGGCAGTTCGTTTATGAGTATTGTTTTATAGGGCTCGTCCTTCATGAGCTCGAGCGCCTGATCCTTGGGGAGCACAAAGCGTTCGATCTTCAGATTCTCCTTGACGATCTTCTGCATTTCGGCTTCAAGCTTCGGAAGCACATCCTCGGTAAAGGGTGTTTCGGGGTCAACATCATAGTAAAATCCGTTGTCAATAGCCGGGCCGATGGCAAGCTTCGTATCAGGATAGAGGCGTTTTATTGCCTGAGCCAGTATATGCGAAGCAGAGTGGCGCAGGTTATGCAGTTCCTGCTTTTCGTTTTCGTTTATTTCGTTCATTTATTGTTTCTTCTTTCTGAATTGTTTTTCGCTATTACAAGCGCCCCGCAGACGGGTTCGACGTTCAGCGGAAAGATCTCGGCGTCGCATCTCAAAAAGCTTTTGATGAGGTCGATGGATATGGGATCTACGCCGACGCTTCCTGCCATGCATACGGTAAACTTACCGTCGAAATGAGATGCCGCCGCATTGATGTAATCAGCGATGTAGGACATATTGTTTTTAAGTATAGCTTCGGCATCGCGGTCGCCTGCCTCATATGCCTTATATGCGGTTACGGCGTACGCCGCGGTTGCCTGTCTGTCTGATTTCAGCAGTATATCAAGGGCATCAAGCGGAGGCATGTTCATTTGCTTGCAGACCATGTCGTATAAAACGCCGGGAACGGCTCTGCCGTCAAAACAGCTCAGCGCGTGCGCTATGGCGGCGCGCCCTATTTCATAGCCGCAGCCGGCCATGTCAAAGGTGAGGTAGCCGCCTATGCGGAACAGATCCCCGTTTTTTCTTACAAAGCAGGACGAGCCCGTACCGCATATCACGATCGTTCCGTCTCCGTTGCCGAAGGCTGCCGACAGTATATTGTGACCGTCATGAGCCACCGAAATTTCCGCGTTCGGCGCAAGCTCCTTCAGTGTCTCTGCGCAGTATGAGCGGTAATCGCCGCCCGTTGCTCCCGCGATACCGCAGAATATTCCGTCGATATCGCCCGGCGCGAAGCCGTTTTCGACGCAAAGGCGCTCAATTCCGCGCTTGATCGTTTCTACGCTTTGCAAATATCCGACTGTATTGGGATTAGCCGGTTCTTTCAGGGTGCATGAGGCGGTTTTTCCGTTTATGTCGCAAAGGAAGGCGGTTTTTGTACCTCCGCCGTCAACGCCGATAGAAATCATTGAAATTATTCCTCGTCTTTGTCGTCTTTATCTTTTCTTATGCTTTCAGCTGCCTGCTTTGCTTTCATCATGACGCGGAGAACACAGAAGATAGCAAACGCAACAATGAGGAAGTCGATGATGGTGGCGATAAAGCTGCCTATGTTCATGGTTACGGCGGGAGTCTCTCCGACCGCTTCTTTAAGTGTGATGACCCATGATTGGAGATCCTCAGTTCCGATAAGAAGACCGACAACGGGATTGATGATATCGCCGACGAGCGATGTGGTTATTTTACCGAACGCACCGCCGACAACAACGCCTACGGCCATGTCAAGAACGTTGCCTTTTGCGATAAAAGCTTTAAAATCTTTGAAAAATGAGCTTTTTTTCTTTTTCATAATGTTTTCTCCTTTTACGCCTATTTGGCGACTATATTGAATATTTTATTCTTAATATATATGCGTTTTACAATGGTTTTTCCTTCGAGTGCCTGAGTGAGCTTGCCGGATTCTTCGATCAGCTTCCAAGCGTCGGCTTCTTCGCAGTCGACGGGGAGGGTAATAGTGCCTTTGAGCTTACCGCATATCTGAAGCGCGATCTC
>CAZVSW010000116.1:0-5926 GCA_964630005.1 uncultured Ruminococcus sp.
GGGCTGCGCCCGGTTTCTTTGATTTATTGGACTCAGGGGCGAAAAACCCTGGTGGTTTTCCCCCTGAACCCCCCTTTTCCTTCCGTACCCCACTTTTCCTTCCGTTGCCGGAGGAAAATATCAAGGTTTGTCTCAGAATATTATACAACCCGTGAAGCTCCTTTGTCAACCGATAAAAATGTTTTGTGATTCAGTTTTTTGTTAAAAAGTATGGACTTTTGTCAATAATGTGGTATAATTAGCGTAGGCAAGATCGCACGGCGGAGACAACGCAAGCGTTTTCTCCCCGGACCGCTCTTTCTCTTGCAGATGACTTTGTCTTCTGTCTGAAATCTTGCTTTGCATGATTTAACGATCTTTCACATCAAACCAACTGCTATTAACGTTTATGGATAACTTTTCTCCCCTTCGATCCGAAGAACCCGTCTTTAAAAAATACCGCCGCAGCTTTCGTCACGACATACGCGTGATCGTTTTCGGCGCGCTGCTTATGCTGACGCTTTTGTATGCAGACGACCTGATCCTGCTTTTGCTCAGAAGCGAAAATATCTTTACAGACACCGTTCTGAAGCTTATTTATAACGACGTTGAAGCCGGCAGAGCGGCGCTTAACGGGCTTATTGATTCATCCCTTTTCATTAATATACTTTCCGTATCGATTCAGCTTATAATGCTCCTGATTCCCGCACTGATTTCAAGAAAGCTGCTTATAAGCAAGCCAAAGCCGATATTTCCGTTCAAGGCGGAGCTTCCGTCGCGCCCGCTGGCGTTCGTCGGGCTCACGTTCGGAACGTGCTACACGGTAAACATCTGCTGTGCGCTCATTTTCGGCAGTTTTTACCCAAGCATCGGCTCTCTTGACATAACGGATGCGGCGTTCAGCTTTGCTTCAATAGTGATTATCGCCCCGATTTTTGAGGAGCTTGTTTTCCGCGGAATATTTTTCCGCTCTGTCGCAAAATACGACAGACGCTTCGCGATCATATTCAGTGCCCTGATCTTCGGTCTGATGCACAGAAGCCCTGCCTCTGTTATCAACGCCGTGGTTTTCGGTATCTTTGCGGCGGTAAGCTGCGCCGAGACCGGCTCGCTCCTGATGGGGATCATGCTTCACATGACAAACAACGCCATCGCTTTTGCGGCTTCATCGATGATGGAATCCGAAAGCGATATGATCATATTCGCTCTCCCGCTTTCCGTCTTCATGATCATCATGGTTCTGAGCGCCATCGCGCTGTGGATCGACTGCCGCGTTTCAAAAAGACGCATCATAACCTTTTCCACGCCGACTGCGCACGAAACGCCTCGCCTGTATGCTTCAGACAAGCTGGCGGCGCTCGCCCTCACTCCGTGGACATGGCTCTTTTTAGCCCTGCTCGCGTATTCGATACGACTGCTTTATTAAGATGACACAGGACGAAAAATTTTTGAAACACGCCATCAAGCGCGCCAAAGCGGCGGCGATGCTTGGCGAAGTACCGGTGGGAGCGGTGATCGTAAAGGACGGAAAGATCATCTCGTCTGGAAAAAATATGCGCGAAAGCAAGACCAACGCGCTCCTTCACGCCGAAATAACCGCCATCGACCGCGCCTGCAAAAAACTCGGCGCTTGGCGTCTTTCGGGCTGTACGCTGTATGTGACGCTTGAACCGTGCCCCATGTGCGCGGGTGCGATCATAAACAGCCGCATCGAACGCGTAGTCTTCGGTGCGTACGACCAAAAAGCCGGAGCGTTCGGCAGTGTTATGGATATGAACGCGTTCCCCCTTAATCACAAATGCGAAGCGGTGGGCGGCGTTTTGCAGGAAGAATGCGCCGAGCTGCTTTCGGACTTTTTTAAAGAACTCAGAAAAAACATAGCCTCAAGAAAATGTGAAAACAAAAAATCGGATGCAGAGGATACATAACAATAACAAGGAGCTGCTTTCTCTTGTCCTTTACACCCGAATCGGTTGCAGAGTCAACTGCGATAAAGACCGCTAAAAAGACTGCCGCCGCCCATATCGCCGACAATTTTTTCACATACGCGTTTGCCTTTGCGCTCTGCGCGTTACCATGCTTTTTTCTCTATATAATAGGAAAAGCGCTTTCTATTCTTATCGGCTTAAAAATAATGATATATGTGCTCCCTGCACTTGCGGCGTTTCCGCTGTTTTGCGGCTTTTCGGCGTTTGCGCGCGAGCTGTATATCACCGGAAAAAGAAATTTTTTCACTCTCTGTGAAAAAGCGTTTGAAAAACCGCTTTCAAAAATTAGAAACGGCTGTCTGGCGCTGCTTGTTTCGGCTTTTCCGTCGCTTGTCATATATTTTCTTCCGTTTGCACTAAGCAGCGGAAGAAGCTTCCATATGGTGTGCGAAATACTTGCGCTCGCCGCCGCGGTATTCGGGCTCTGCGCTTTTACGGCCTTCGCCGCTTTTTCGTGCATAAAGCTCAGATACCTGCGTTTTTCATCATCTTTCCTGTTTCAGGTCGCTTTAACCGCTTTAACAAAAGGAGCTTGGCTTGTGATCTTTATTCCGCACCTTCTTTTGTCGGCACTTATATATTCGAAAACAAATTAAAGGAGTTTCCAAATGAAAGAAAAGTTTTATCTCACCACCGCAATCGCTTACACATCGAGCAAGCCCCATATCGGCAATGTCTTCGAGATCGTCTTAACCGACGCCATCGCTCGCTTCAAACGAATGCAGGGATATGACGTTTTCTTCCTCACCGGTACAGACGAACACGGCATAAAGATCCAGCAAAAGGCCGAAGCCAAGGGAGTTACGCCCAAGCAGTACGTCGACGAGATTTCCGGTGAAATACGTAAAATGTGGGATCTCTTCGGAGCAAGCTACGATAAATTCATACGCACTACCGATGAATATCACGAAAAGGTCGTTCAAAAGATATTTACCCGCCTTTACGAACAGGGCGATATTTATAAATCAAGCTACGAGGGACTTTACTGCACCCCGTGCGAATCGTTTTGGACGGAATCGCAGGCTGTCGACGGCTGCTGCCCCGACTGCGGCGCAAAGCTGACCAGATCGCACGAAGAAGCTTATTTCTTAAAGCTTTCCAAATACGCCGACAGACTTATCGAATACTACGAACAAAACCCCGACTTCATAACACCCGTATCCCGCCGCAATGAAATGATAAACAATTTTATAAAGCCCGGGCTTCAGGATCTTTGCGTATCGCGCTCCACCTTCAAATGGGGCGTGCCGGTTGAGTTCGATCAAAAACACGTTATTTATGTTTGGATCGACGCCCTCTCAAACTACATCACCGCCATCGGCTATGACCCCGACGGAAGCTCCGAGCTTTATAAAAAGCTCTGGCCCGCCGACCTTCATGTTATCGGCAAAGATATAGTACGTTTCCACACCATTTACTGGCCTATCATCCTCATGGCGCTCGGCGAACCGCTCCCGAAAAAAGTGCTCGGTCATCCGTGGCTTCTTATGAATAACGACAAGATGAGCAAATCCAAGGGCAACCTGCTTTACGGTGACGATCTTGTAAACATGTTCGGGCTTGACGCAATACGTTATTACCTTCTTTCCGAAATGGGCTATCAGAACGACGGCAACATAACATACGACACCATAATCAACCGTACAAACATTGACCTTGCCAACATTTACGGAAATCTCGTCAGCCGTACCGCTTCGATGATAAAACAGTATTTCGGCGGCGTGATCCCCTCGCCCGAGGCAGATGACGAAACAGACACGGCGCTCAAAGCCACCGTTAACGCCGAAGCAAAGACCGCATACGACTTGCTTGACAAATATTACCTCTCAGATGCGGCGTCGCACATCATAACGCTTCTCAAGGCATGCAATAAATATATTGACGATACGACGCCGTGGGTTCTCGCCAAAGACGAGGAAAAACGCGGAAGACTTAGAAATGTAATGGCTTACCTTGTCGAAGGCATACGCAGTGCGACCATCCTCCTTGCTCCGTATATGCCCGGCACTGCTGAGCAGGTAGCAAAAAACTTCGGCTTCGAACTTACCCTTGACGGCATTGCCGATTATTCCTGCCGCTTCGCCGGAAACACTGTCGGCGACAGCTGTTCAAAGCTGTTTGCACGTATTGACAAGGCCGAGTTTGACAAAAAGCTTGCCAAGGAGGCCGAAGAAAAAGAGAAAAAGGCGCTTGAAGGCAAGATCGATATATCGGATTTTGCAAAGGTATCGCTTGTGGTCGGCAAGATAAACGCCTGCGAGAGCGTTCCGAAGTCGGATAAGCTCCTGAAGCTCACCGTCGATATCGGAAGCGAAGTACGCACAGTCGCTTCCGGCATTGCGAAATTCTATAAGCCCGACGATCTCGTCGGCAAGAAGATAATCCTTGTTGAAAATCTCAAACCCGCTATGCTGCGCGGCGTAAAGAGCGAGGGCATGATCCTTGCATCGGGCGAAGATGACGTGAAAGTCGTATTCATCGATGACTCTGTTCCCGCCGGCACAAAGATACGCTGATATGCGCACCTTTACCGTAAAACGCAAGAAGCATTTTTTCGGTTCTTCCGAAGCATATACGCTAACGGTTTCCGACAGCCTCGGGCTGCGGAGCGTAAAGCTGGCTAACGGACAGACGCTGTCTTTGCCGGTCGATGACGGTTCGGTGGAGCTGAAGGTCGGCGCCATGTCAATCACCGGTCACACCGAAAGCGAGCCGATCGGCGCTCCGCCGGGAGGAGACATGAGCTTCTCCGTTGAGACCGGCTACGATGTGTATATGGGAGTAACCTATACTATCAAGAGGACAGATCAATGACCGATATACACGCTCACTACGACGACGCGAGATTTGACAACGATCGCGAGGCGCTCCTTTCGTCTCTTGAAGGAATAAAGATCATAAACGCAGGCTGCGACCGTGAATCGTCGATGACCGCCATGAAGCTTGCCGAAAAGCACAAAAACATTTATTTTACCGCCGGAGTACACCCGGAAAACGCTGCAAATTGCGGTAATTTTGAGGAATGGCTGATACCCGCGCTCAAGCACGAAAAGTGCGTAGGTATCGGGGAGATAGGTCTTGACTACCACTACGAAGAGCCGCCGAGAGACATACAAAAAGAAATATTCCAAAAGCAGCTTGATCTGGCGCTTGAGATTGATCTTCCTGTCGTGATTCACGACAGGGACGCGCACGCCGACTGCCTTGAAGCGGTGCTTTCAAAGAAAGGACTGCGCGGAGTGTTCCACTCGTTTTCTGGCTCTGCCGAAACGGCAAAGATCCTCCGCAAAGCCGGAATATACATCTCTTTTTCCGGAGTGGTCACCTTCAAAAACGCCGCGAAGACCGTCGCCGCATGCGAAGCCGTCGACGACTGCGGACTGCTTGCAGAAACAGACTGCCCTTATCTGACTCCGCACCCATACCGAGGCGGCAGAAACGATTCGTCCTATGTCAGATACACAATAGAACGCATCGCAGAGATAAGGAATACCACACCCGAACAAATAGAAAGGCTTACCGACAATAACGCGAGCGTGTTGTTCGGTATCTGACAGACTATGAATAACTATACTTATACAGTCAGAAAAGGAATATATATCAATCTGACCAACCGCTGCTCAAACCGTTGCACCTTCTGTATCAGAAATGAAGGAGAGGGAGTTTACGGCTCTCAGCCCCTTTGGCTGGACAAAGAACCCACCGCCGAAGAGGTTTTGGAAGATCTTAAAAAGTACGACCTTTCATGCTATGAAGAGATCGTATTCTGCGGATACGGCGAACCTACCATGCGCATCGAAGAGCTTTGCGCCGTTGCCGCAGGCATTAAAAAGATCTGCAATCTTCCTATAAGAATCAACACCAACGGTCAGGGCAACCTGATAAATCACCGCGATATCACTCCCCTGCTCGACGGAATTATTGACACCGTGTCGATAAGCATGAATACCGCCGATGCA
>CAZVSW010000117.1:0-5918 GCA_964630005.1 uncultured Ruminococcus sp.
GGGCGGTTCATGTACAGCCGCGCTGTTCGGAAGCTGTTGAGAAGCGGGTCTTACGCGATTGTCTGCCGCGAACCATGTCAGGTGGGGAACCAAGCAGCATTAAACGGATTTGCCAATGCGCCGTAAGGTCACCTGTTTTGAGGCCGATGTTCAGCACCCGTGTATATGCTCCGTTCGATTTTGGATGTATGGTCGTATCACACATTCCGCTTTTTCAGACATAAAATCACAAAAGGAACTTTTTATGTATATCTCTCTTTACAGGAAATATCGCCCGTCGACATTTGAAGATATGTTCGGTCAGGAACACATCAGGACAGTGCTCAAACGTCAGTGCGAGACCGGCAAGATATCACACGCATATCTTTTTTGCGGAACACGCGGAACAGGCAAAACAACTTCCGCCAAGATCCTTGCAAAAGCGGTCAACTGCGAAAACCCGATCGACGGAGAGCCGTGCGGTAAATGCGCATCATGCGTTTCTATCGACAACGGCACCGCGCCGGACGTTCTTGAGCTCGACGCCGCAAGCAACAACAGCGTCGACGACATCAGAGATATCTGCGAACAGGTCGTTTACCCGCCTGCTTCACTGAAAAAAAGAGTTTATATAATCGACGAGGTTCACATGCTTTCGGCGGGTGCATATAACGCCCTCCTCAAAACGCTTGAGGAACCGCCCGAGCATGTTATTTTTATACTCGCAACAACTGAGCTGCAAAAAATACCGCCTACGATACTCTCCCGCTGTCAGCGGTTCGAATTCAGACGTATCATGCCGGAGGACATCACGGCTTGCCTGCTTTCTGTTTCACAAAAAGAAGGACTCATACTCGAACAGGGCGCGGCAGAGCTTTTGGCGGCACTCGCCGACGGTTCTATGCGTGACAGCCTTTCGCTGCTTGAATCATGCGCCGCAGCCGGAGGTGATGAACCCATCACGACAGAAACGGTTTCACGTCAGCTCGGCATTGCACAGGATAAAACGGTTTACGGCATTCTGAGATCGATCTCCGAACACAACGCCCCGAAAGCGCTTGACCTGCTCGAAGAATACTATAATTCCGCAAAAAGCCTGACTCTGCTTATCGAAAACTTGGTATCCGCCATAAGAGATATTCTTGTTTTCTCACAGCCCGGAATGAAACTCAATTCCCTCTCCCACCTTACCGCCGATGAAATAAAAGAATTTTCCAAAGCGGTACCTCAGGCAGATCTGTTTTACATGGCAGAGGTACTGGAAGACGCACAGACACGTCTTGTCAGATATCCGTTCAACAAGCGTATGCTTTGCGAGCTTACCCTGATAAGACTTTCAAACAGCCGCCTCTCCACATCGCCGCAGGCATTGCTTGCGCGCATTTCAGCGCTTGAACTCGGAATCCCCTCAAAACGCAGCCCTCAGCCGGCGGTCGAAGAAGCCGCGCCGAAGAGCGTTACCCCCGAAGCCGTTTCACGCCCCGAGCCAAATAATTCTCAGCCTGAGCCGCCGACACCGCCGGCGCCGGAACAAAAGAACAGAAAAATCACCCCTGCACCCGAAAGCGCCGAACCATATGATAATTTGCCCGAGCTCCTCGATGCGCTTAAGACACACGCGTTTCTTCACGCGGTGATATCGCAGGCCAAGGTGCTGAAAAACAATGATGAGCTTTGCGTGATCGGTTCTCCGTTTATTGTGGGAACGCTCCAAAACGAACAAAACATTTCGATTCTGAAATCAGCGCTCAAAGCTCTTGACGGAATCGAATATAATATTTCCATAAAACCGGAAAACAGCTCCATAGCCAAGGACAACAGCTTTATTAACGAACTTTGAAAGGAAGTCAAATAATGAAAGTAAGAATACCAAACAGCGGCGGACCTCAGAATATGAATGCCATGATACGTCAGGCGCAAAAGATCCAGGAGGATATGACCGCTCTTCAGGAAGAGCTTAACGCCAAAGAATATGACATTTCCGCAGGCGGCGGAATGGTCAACGTCAAGATCAACGGAGAAAAGCAGATTCTTTCAATAAAGATCAATCCCGACATTATCGATCCCGACGACATCGAAACCCTTGAAGATATTCTCGTCGCAGGGGTAAACGAAGCGATCAAGACGGTCGAAACAACAAACAGCGAAGCCATGTCAAAGGTCACCGGCGGACTTAATGTGCCGGGTATGTTTTAAACCGTGACCCCGTCTCTTGAAAAGCTCACCTCACGCCTCGCGTCTCTTCCCGGCATAGGCAAGAAATCAGCCGGCAGACTTGCGTATTACCTGATATCTCTTGACGAATCCGAGGTTCACGCTCTTACAGACGCTATACTGAATGCAAAAAAAGCAGTCAAGCGCTGCAAGACCTGCCAGTGTTATTCCGAATCTGATGTATGCAGCGTATGCTCGTCACCGAAACGCGACAGAAGCACCATCTGCATTGTCGAAGACACTAAATCCATGCAGGCTATAGAAGAGCTTGGCGAATACAACGGTCTTTATCACGTTCTGAATGGCGTTATCGCTCCGCTTGAGGGCGTTATGCCCGAACAGCTCACGATCAAAGAGCTGCTTGCGCGTCTGAACGACGGCATCAAGGAAGTTATCGTTGCCACAAACCCTTCCGCTGAAGGAGATGCAACCGGAATGTACCTGAGCCGGCTCATACGCCCGCTCGGCATCAACGTTACGCGCCTTGCTTATGGTCTTCCCGTCGGGGCAAGTCTTGAATATGCAGATAGCTTCACGCTCCTCAGAGCGCTTGAAGGACGCACCGAGTTATAAATGATCTATTATCTGATAGCTGTTTCTGCTTTTTCAATATTCATTACAGTTTACGATAAGCTCGCCTCCAAAGCGGGCTTATTTCGTATTCCCGAAAAAACACTGCTTGCGGCCGCACTGCTCGGAGGAGCTTGCGCGATGTATGTTTCAATGATAATAATACACCACAAAACCCGCAAGCGGAAATTCATGCTCGGTCTGCCGGTGATTTTGATAACGCAGCTCATCGCTTTTTATCTCTTGGAATCACCCGCTTTTCTGCCCTGAAAAACATACCTTTAAATGGAAAAAACTATTGAAATTCAGGCTGATATGATGTATAATATATGCGATATTTAAGAAAGGACATTTCACATGAACAAACGCATAATCTCACTCCTTATCCTTTGCTTCATGGTACTGAGCGTAGCTCTTGCCGCTTGTAACGACGACAAGCCGGATACATCGTCCCCCAGCAACGCTCCTGCCGATCAATCTCAGCAAACATCAGAAGAAACCTCCAAAGAACCCGACCTTCTTGTGCCTCACCTCGGTAAACGCGACCTTGGCGGCTTTACGCTGACCTTCCTCGCGTGCGAACCTGACGGACTTTACAACACCGCTCAGTTTGCACCCGAAGAGCTCAACGAAGAACCCATCAACGACGCGGTTTATAACCGTAACGAGCGTGTAAAATCCGAATATAACTGCGAGATCGAAGTTATCTGGACCGACAGCTTCGGTAAGTACGAAGAAAAGGTCGAACGCGACGTTCTCTCCGGCATAAACGACTATAACGTCCTCGTTACCGGCGTACAGACACTTGCTCAGATCGCCGCTAAGAACTATCTCTACGACCTCAACTCGATCGAAAATTCCAACCTCCACCTTGAAGAGTCGTGGTGGGATCAGTCCGCAAACACATCGATGACTATTTGCGAAAGACTCTTCTTCGCTACCGGCGACATCACCGTTTACGACGATCAGTGCACACAGTGCATATACTTCAACAAAGACATGATCCGCGACAAGGGTCTTGACAATCCCTATCAGCTCGTTTATGACGGCGAATGGACTATCGACGTTATGCACGAAATGTGCCGCGATGTTGCTGTTCCCGACGGCGACGGCGTTATGAACATGAGCGGCGAGGATACATGGGGCTTTGTCGGCGTTGCATTTGATACATATAAGCTCATAATAGCTTCAAACTGCCCTCAGATCGAACGTGACAGCAACGGCGACCCCGTTATTGCAATCGCAAACGAACGTAATGTCAACGCCTTTAACAAGGTTTATGATTTCATGAACGACAACTCTTGCGTTGCATGGATGGAAAAATATTACGCTTGGAACGACTATGATCGCAACCATGTTGTCAAGGATCATTTCTACAACGGAAACGCTCTCTTCCTCTGCGATCTCATCAACGCAGTAGGCTCTGAGAATATGTCCAACGTAACGTTCAATTACGGTGTTCTTCCTACTCCGAAATACGATGAAAATCAGGATTATTACGTAGACGGCGTTGACCCCTATCGTTTCTATGCCGTTTCTATCCCCATGGTCGACGGCGTTGACCTCGAAAAGACCACATTTGTTCTTGAAGCACTCGCTTATCTCAGCGAAAACGATGTAACTCCCGTATATTACGAGCTTACACTCAAAAACAAGCGCTTCGGCACAAACGATGACGACGCTCCTCAGATGCTCGATATCATCTTCCAGAACCGCTGTGTTGACCTTTCGGTCATCTTCAACTGGAACGACTGCATTCAGTACTATAACCAGCTGCTTACCAACAATATCGGCGTTCTTTCCTTCATGGAATCCAAGGGCACCGGTATGCAGGTCGATATGGATCAGTGTATCGAACAGATGCGCGCTTATAAAAACTAAACTCAATATCAAAAACGGAGCTGTGGCAAAAGCGCTACAGCTCCTTTTTTATGTCAGCAAAACAAACCTAAGATCACAGCTCGACCGTCGCCACCAATGAATAGTGATCCGACACAATATCGCGATTAATATCAGCAGACAAAACATTAACGCCGCGTGTGAAGATATAATCGATTTTAGACGTCGGCGCATCGGAGGGATAAGTATAATGATCGCCGTTACCGGGGATCATATGCTCGGTATCCTGAAAACGCTGGCGTATTGGGTCAAGTATCGGCGAATCGGGCGTAAGATTGAAATCGCCCATGAGTATCATCGGTCCGACGGTCGAATCAGCTATATCGCAAACAGTTTTAGCGGCGCTTATCGCCTCAGACGGATTCAAGCCGAAATGCGTCGAGAGAACGGTCATTTTCTTCCCTTCAATATCAAACGACGCCTTAAGCACACAGCGGCTTTCAAAAGTTCCTCCCTGCTTTCTGTCAGCAGGATCGGGGATAGGAACTGCCTTTGCTTCAAATGGGTGCTTGGATAGCATTCCGTTTCCGTACGGATTTACGCCCCCGACTTTAATTGCTTCGGCAAAAAAGCGGTGCTCCATGCCGGCTATCTCGCCGACGATGCCAACCTGATCAACATATCTTTCCGATTCTCCGGCGTTCCTTACCTCATTCAATCCTATTATATCAGGGGATTTTGAGCGTATATAGCCGCCGAAAAACTCAAAATCTATGTTATCTGAGTGCTTGTAATGATAATCACGCATATGCTGAACGTTAAATGTCATGATTTTTAGTTTCATGTTTATGTTCCTCCGTATTCTTAAAAGCAAAGACGGATTGTACCGTCTGCGCACTTTAATATACCACACAAGCTATATAGCTGTCAATAGATATCGTATTGTTTTCAAAGCTGTAACATAGCAGGGCTTCCGCCATTGACAAAATCTTATAATATGTTATAATAGGATTAAAAGACAGGGGATTACACCCCGTGTTTTCCCAAGTCTCAAAGCGAAGATAAACTACGTTTTCTCCCCGAACCACTCTTTTTTTATGGGTGTCGCTTCGCGACGGAATTCCTGAGTTTTTTCTGTCGGCAGACATTCAAATATAACAAAAAACAGCAAGGAGCTTACTATGAACACAGACATCTTAATAATCGGCGCAGGTCCTGCGGGTATATTCACAGCGCTGGAGCTTTTGAAGGCAGGACGCAAGGATCACATTGTCATGATCGAAAAAGGTCTTGCCGTCGACAAGCGCAGCTGTCCG
>CAZVSW010000118.1:0-5860 GCA_964630005.1 uncultured Ruminococcus sp.
CGCGCCGACCGCCACGCCTACGTCGGCAGAAGCAAGTGCAGGCGCGTCGTTGATACCGTCGCCGACCATCATTACGCGACTGCCGGAAGCCGAAAGCTCCTGAATCTTTCCGGTCTTTCCGTCGGGTAACAGCGATGCGGCGTATTCTATGCCAAGCTCGCCTGCGGCGACCGCCGCCGAGCTTTCGTTATCGCCGGTGAGCATCATTACGCGCACGCCCATTTTTTGCAGATCGGCAACCGCGTCCTTTGTAGTGGGGCGAAGTCTGTCGCGCAGACAAATACAGCCCAGCATGTTGTCATCGCGGGCAACATACACCGGCGTTACGCCCGCCGGCAGGTCAAATTCCGCCATCTCAACGCCGTTTTCCTTCATCATGCGGGCGTTGCCGGCAATGCAGTAATCGCCGTCGATGAAGCCCGCCGCGCCCTGACCTGGAATATATACATTATCCTCCGACCTGGTCGGAGCTTCTTTATAATAATTCAAAATCGCGGCCGCAATAGGGTGCGTCGACGCCTGTTCCAGCGAAGCGCACACAGATACAAGCTCATCCTCGCCGCCCGATACGGTGAAAACGCTGTCGACCGTCATCTCGCCGGTGGTGAGCGTACCGGTCTTGTCAAACACCACAACGTCGCACTTGCAGGCGTTTTCAAGCGCCTCGGCGCTCTTGAAAAGTATGCCCTCCTTGGCGGCTCTGCCGGTGGCGACCATGACGCTTATCGGCGTTGCCAGTCCCAGCGCGCAGGGGCACGACACGACAAGCACAGTCACGGCATGTATGACGGCGCTTTCGCCGTTTTTGCCGAATATCAGCCACAATACGGCCGTGACAAGCGCGATGAGCAGTACGCAGGGCACGAATATGCCGCTTATTTTGTCGGCAAGTCTTGCAATCGGCGGCTTCGACGCGCCCGCCTGCTCGACCATCGCCGCGGTCTTTGCAAGAAACGTATCCTCGCCTACCTTTTCTGCCCTATAGCGGAATGCGCCGCTTGTCACCTTTGAAGAGGTGAAGACCTCGTCGCCCTCCGCTCTGAAAAGCGGCTGACTTTCGCCGGTCATTGCCGAAACGTCGACCTCACCGCTTCCGTCAACCACAACGCCGTCGGCGGCAAGGCTTTCGCCCGAACGCACGGAAACTATATCCCCGACCGCAAGCTCCTCCGCTTCGATCGTGACCTCGCTGCCGTTACGGATGACCGAAACGGTTTTGGGCGACAGGTCGAGCAGATCGGTAACACTGCCCTGGGTACTGCGCTTTGTGCGCGCCTCAAAGAATTTTCCAAGCGTGACAAGAGTGAGGATCGTTGCGGCAGAGTCGAAATAAAGATGCATGACATGCCCGTTCAGCGCCGCGTACAAGCTGTAGCCAAAGGATGCGGTACAGCCGAGCGCGACGAGGCTGTCCATATTGGGCATAAGCCGAAACAGCGAACCGTAGCCGTGAACAAAGAATTTGCCGTTTACGATGCATACGGCGAGCGAAAGCACCGCCTGAAAGATCCAGTTTACGGTCGGCTGTACGGTCTGATCCAGCCACCACGGCAGTGGCAGGTTCGCCATCGGTCCCATCGAGATATACATAAGCGGTATCATCAGCGCAAACGAAACGACCGTTCTGGTGCGAAGCCGCGCCATCTCTTTTTTCAGCGCCTCGCGCTGTTCGCGGCGTCTGCGCGCCTTCACGGTGTCCTGAAGCGAAGCGCCATAGCCGGCACGGGTAACTGCGGTTATTATCTCGGCCTCGCTGAGGCGGTTTTCGTCAAAATCGACCGTCATATCGTTTTGAATGATGCGGACCTCAACGCTGTTTATGCCCTTAAGCGCATTTACGGCGCGCGTAATATTTGCCGCGCACGCGGCGCATGTCATTCCGCGCACATCAAACTTTACTTTCATAAAACTCTTCTTCCCTTCTATAGCATAGTTTTCTTATAGGTATATTATATCACAAACCAAAAACGTTTTCAATCAAAAATTTGACCCTCCGCAAAAAAGCAGAGGGCTGATATCATCAGACTGTAGCAGGACGAGATTCGAACACGCACCGCCTGACAGCGTCGCTTTTCGGTGCTTTCCGACTTGTCCTTCTCGGAATACCCGCGTATTCCTTCGTCGTCCGCTAAAAGAAAGAGAGGTTTGCGGAGGAAAACGCAGTTTATCTCCGTTATTTTTTCTCGTGATATTCTTTTTCGGTATTGACTTCCCAAACGGTATTTCTGTCCGCGCCGGTCCTGATGCAGTTGACCGCCTCCATTGCGGTGAGCATCGAATGATCCATATTATTATATCTATGCTGACCGTTTCTGCCTATGCAGAACAGGTTGTCGATGCCCTTCAGATACTCTTTGACGACGTCAAACTGCTCATAACTGCCGAAATACGACGGGTACGCCTTTTTTATGCGCACACGGACGCTGTCTTTGACGTCATTTTTGTCGATCACGCCGATATGCTCAAGCTCGTCTTTAGCGAACTCAATAAAATCTTCGTCCGAAGCGTTCCACATGTCGTCGCCCTCGTTGCAGAAATACTCAAGCCCGATCCACACGGTGTTTTCGGGGTCTTTGACCATATAGGGCGACCAGTTATTGAATATCTGAAGTCTGCCGAGCTTGACGTCGCGCTCCTGAATATATATCCAGCAGTCGGGCACGATGTTGCCCAGAGTTTTGGTCTTTGTCGTGTTTTTTATCTTCAGCTTGTCAACAAGCAGACCGACAGTCATAAAATCGCGGTAGGGCAGCGATGTGGCGACGCTTCTGACCTCTTCGGGCACATCGTTCATGCCGTCGACAAGATCCTTGATCGGCATGGAAGAGAAATACCAATCGCCGGAATAAGAGCCGTTTTGCGTCTGAACGGCGGTTATTCTGCCGTTTTCGGTGTTGATATGTCCGACCTTTTCGCCGAATCTTATCTCGCCGCCAAGCGCCCTGACCTCATCCGCGAGCATTTCCCAAAACTGTCCCGGACCTTTTTTTGGGTAAATAAACTGCTCAATGAGCGAAGTTTCAACGTTTTTCTGATTCACATCACTGCTTTTGATAAACGGCTTTTTAAGCATAGCTCCGAGCGCCTTCATAAGCGAAAGCCCCTTGACGCGCTGTGCGCCCCAATCTGCGGAGATATGGTCGGGGTTGACGCCCCACACCTTTTCGGTGTAATCCTCAAAAAACATCTCATAAAGCGGCTTGCCGAAGCGGTTTATATAAAAATTCGCCAGGTTGTCCTCTTTTTTCTTGAAAACCGCCGACCATACATAGCCGAAGCCCGCTTTAACGGTGTTTGCAAAGCCCATGTTTTTGAGCGTTTCGCCGCTAAGCGTGATGGGGTAGGCGAAAAACTTTTTGAGGAAGTATATGCGCGAGACGCGGGTGCGGACGAGCATGACCTTCTCATCCTTTTCGGGGTCAGGACCTGACTTTTCAAGCGGTTTTTCGCGCCCTAAAAGCTTGTCGTCAAAGGCGGGCGCGCCCTGGATGGGCATATGCTTTTTCCAGAAATCCATTACCTCGTCATTCTTGGAAAAAAAGCGGTGTCCGCCGATATCCATACGGTTGCCGTTATGGACAACGGTCTGCGAGATGCCGCCTATTACCTGACTTTCTTCAAGGATTATCGGCTTTATGTCGGTTTCGGTAAGGAGCTTATAGGCGGCGGTAAGACCAGCCGGACCTGCTCCGATGATGATTGCAGTTTTCATAGAGTTACTCCTTATAGCTTAGCTCATCCGAACAGTTTATCAAAGAACATAAACAGCCGGGGCATGTTTTTATACATATTATTTGCCTCGTTGGCAAACAGCAACGTCACAGACACGATGACAGAAAGCACAAGCACCGTAAAGACGGCGAAAAAGACATGTTTTTTTGCCCTCTCGCCAAGAGACAGCGCCATTTCGGCAAGCTCGAGCAGTACGAGCGACGACACGAGCGCCAGCGGAAAAGAAACATCGGCGAGATAGCGTATATGTACGCCCGCCATGCACATGTCGAAAAACGCGACGCATACCGCCGCCAAAACGGCGGAAAGATATGTAAAGGTCTTGGCTCTGTCGCGCTTTACGCTCCCGATGCCGAGGACGCCGAGCGTCGACGGGAAGGAAAACGCGCCGACCGAGCCGTAGATATAAGTATATCCGCCATAGATATCAAGATTAACGGCATTGATATTCAAAAACGGGAACGTGCCCATTACCCTGGGCGCTTGCAGAAAATAGTGATATATCGCGGGGAACAGCTTGCTGAGTTCCAGCGTATTATAGGATATATCGGAAAAAGTGAGCTGATAGTTGTTTCCGAAATCAAACGGAGAGCCGAAACGCGCGGCGTTATACCACATCACCGCCGCCGCGCCGAGTGCAAGCGGAACGCCGAACGAGACAAGGTTTTTAAGTTTTTCACTTCCGCTTCGCTTTTTTGAAAAAAGCATTCCGATATAAAGCGGCGCCGTCATGACCGCAAACAGCAAAAGCGTCGGGCGCGACGCGACGGTAAGCACCGCCGAGACCGCCGCAAGAACGAGGTATATATACCTGCGCCGGGGCTTTGACGCGTCGAACGCGCGGTATGAAAAGTTTATGACCAGCGCCAGGTTCAGTATTGCCGAAAGCGACGCGTTATAGTACATGGACGGATGCGCGTTCAGCACATAGATGAGCGAACAGCCGCAAAGCGCTACGATCGCCGTCGGCACAAGGAGCAACGGCGGTCTCAGCTTATAATGCCGGAGCATGGCGAGAAACGCCGAAACTATCGCCGCCGAGGCAAGCGCCGTCAGTATAAGCGCCGCCGTTCCCGGCTTCGGCACATAGCCGCTTATTATGTATATGGGGAAATAGACCGTAAGAACCGGCGCTGCGCCGAAATAGCAATATATCTTGCCGTCGAAATACGTTCTGTCCCAAAGCGAGCCCGTTCCGCCGAGCGCCTCGCGCCGTTCGTAATAGTCATAGGGATTTGCGAGGCTTTCATACCCCTCGCGGTCGAACGGAATATCGAGGTCGAGCCTGCCCTTCATGAAAGAGTCAAACAGCTGACCGTACGCGTCGTATTCTTCGATGGGCGCGCTGTAGGGATATTTATCAAAGCCAAACGCCTTTACGGTGGAAAGCAGGGTAAACAGCGTGCAAAACAAAACTGCCGTTAAGATCACGCCGGTCTTTACCGTTTTTTCGGGGTCGAACGTCTTTTGCCACAGCTTAAAAACGATCATCGCCGCAACGCCGCCAAACGCCGCAAAAAGCAACAGGAAGCGCGCGATATTAAAGCAAAAGCCGGGCTTTTTGTTGATCGAGACCGAGTTTAAGGCAAAAAGCGAATCGGCGTCGAAATATATCTTAAGGCTGTGAAGCTCTCCGTCGGATTTGACATAAAACGAGCTGTCGCCGCCCGGAATAAAGCGGTACGCGCCTGTACGGACGCGGTGAACCGACGACGCGTCGTCGGTCTTGTCCATCGAAAAGGTGAAGATCTTATTATATTTCTTGGTGTTCAGCGTGACGTAGCGCGCCTCTTTGCCGATACCGTCGATCGTCAGGCTGCCCTTGCCGCGCACGGACACCGTACCGTCCGTATAGACCCAGACAGAGCCGCTTGCTTCGGCGTTTGTCAGGTCAAGCGTTGTCTCTTCAAGCCTGTGCAAAGAAATATCAATGCTCTGCCAATTGGCGATGACCAGCTCAAAAGCCGCCAGGCAGACGAATATTATCATAAGTGAAATCAAAAATCTGCGTTTCATAAAGTCCTATATAAGGTAAACCGCCGCGGATGCGACGCAAAATACCGCTGTCGCGCCCGAAAAGATCGCCTTTGGCCATACATTTTTTTCATGCTGCAAATATACGCCGCAT
>CAZVSW010000119.1:0-5819 GCA_964630005.1 uncultured Ruminococcus sp.
GAGCGTTCAAAAGCGCAGCTTTTGTGGAGCGGCGATAAGCGCGAGCAAAAAGGGGCTTACGGGGGAAAATGTGTTTCCCCCGTCACAAGGAGCGTTAGCGACGCCCAGAAAGGGGGCTAACGGGGGAAAACGGACGCGCTTTTGCTAAAACTTGTTTTTTCATCTCAAGCCGTTGCTCGTCTGTTGTCCCCCGTCACATAATAAAATATGATCCTTTACAACATACCATACACCATCGACCACATCCCGGCGGGATGTCAGATACGTCCGGGGCTTCTGCCTCCCGAAAAGAAATATATCGTCATTCACAACACCGGCAACCCCAACCCAGAATGCGACGCCCGTTGGCATAACGAATATATCCACCGTCAGGCCGTCAGCGAGGTATATCGCCAGGCGAGCTGGCATCTCACCGTCGACGACAAAGAGATCTTCGAACATATCCCGCTCTATGAAAGCGCCTGGCACGCAAGCGATACGAGCTACGGCAGGGGCAACTATACCGGGATCGGCATCGAGATGTGCATAAACGGCTTTCCCGGAATTTATGAAGGGAAAATTTTTGAAAATTGGCTTGAAATTTTTAGAAAAACGATGCATAATACTGCTGTACTCACACGCTGGCTGATGGATATGTTTTGCATACCCTTTGAAAATATCTTACAGCATTACGACTGCGACCCAAACGGCAAAAATTGCCCCGAGCAATTGCGCCGCGACCTTGTAAACGGCGGCTTCAGCCGCGAAAACGGTACATTATATAACGAATTTTTAGAAACAGTAAAAACAATAAAGCTATGAACGAAAATAACGCAAAAAAACTTTTTGTGTCGTCCTACCTCTTAAAGAAAGAGGGGTTCGGGGAGAAAACAGCCGCAGGCTGTTGTCTTCCTGAATAAAATAGAAATCGTTTTTTTCGCGATTCACTCGTGAAAAAAACACCTCTTAGGCGAGCTCCGCGAGCCCTCGCGCCGAGGGGAGCGTTCAAAAGCGTAGCTTTTGTGGAGCGGCGATAAGCGCGAGGAGGAAAAGTGGTTTACGGAGAAAAACGTAGTTTGTCTCCGTACTAAAGAAAAGGGGTTTACGGGGGAAAATGTGTTTCCCCCGTCACAAGGAGCGTTAGCGACGTTATGAAAGGAGGCTAATGGGGGAAAACAAACGCGCTTTGCGTGATCACAGTTTTTTCAAGATTTAAACGCGTTTGTTGTCCCCCGTCTTTATGAACGAAAAAAAACTTTTTGTGTCCTCCGATATCGAAGGTACATGCGGCATCGCCGCGTGGGCTGAAACCGAGCCCGGCGGCACAGGCGCTTCGACGTACATGCGCCAGATGTCAAGAGAATGCGCCGCGGCTGTTGAGGGCGCGCTTGACGCGGGCTTTAAAAGCGCGCTTGTCAAGGACGCGCACAGCACGGCAAGAAACATCTTGCCCGAACTGCTTCCCAGGCAGGCAACCATCTTTCGCGGCTGGTCGGGCGACCCGCTCGTCATGATGAGCGGCATCGACAGTACGTTTGACGCCGCTATCTTCACCGGCTATCACTCGCGCGCGTTTTCAAACGGCAGTCCGCTTGCGCATACTATGACCACAAGGATCGTTTCAATACGCCTCTGCGGCGAATATATAAGCGAATTCGTCATAAACGCGCTCACCGCCGCGCATTTCGGCGTACCGGTCATCATGGTCACAGGCGACGAATTCCTCTGCGAGGAGGCTGAAAAACTCATTCCGGATATAACAACGGTCGCAGTAAGCAAAGGCGTCGGCGGCGGCTGTATATCTATACACCCCGACCTTGCGGTCGAAAAAATCCGCGAAGGTGCAAAAAAAGCGGCTTCGGGCGATCTGAAGCGCTGTATCGCAAAAATACCCGAACATATGACGCTTGAAGTAGTGTTCAGAAACCAAAGCGACGCCTATAAATGCGGATACTATCCGGGCGTACGGCGCATAAACGCCAATACGATCGTATTTGAAACAAGCGATTTCAACAGCTTCCTCGGATTTCAGCTGTTTTGTCTATAAAATATATTTTGTGGTAAATTTTTCCGCAATTGGAGGATAATATGTCAAAATTCAAAAGAATCGGCGTCCTGACCTCCGGAGGTGACGCACCCGGCATGAATGCAGCTGTCAGAGCTGTCACACGTCTGGGCATACATAAGGGTATCGAGGTCTACGGTATCTATAACGGCTATCAGGGTCTTATGGAGGGGAACGTCAAACGCCTTGGCGAGAGAGACGTTTCTTATATAATCAACCGCGGCGGCACAATGCTTTATACCGCCCGCAGTGAGGAGTTCAAGACCAAAGAAGGCATTGCCAAGGCTGTCGCGCAGGCAAAAGACCTTGGTCTTGACGGCATCGTTACCATAGGCGGCGACGGTACGTTCCGCGGCGCTGTCGATCTGACCGACGCAGGCGTGCCGTGTATCGGCATTCCCGGAACGATCGATAACGATATCGGCTCGACCGAAATGACGATCGGCTATGATACCTCGATGAACACCATCGTACAGCTGGTGGATAAACTGCGCGATACCGGCGAGAGCCATGCGCGCTGTAACGTCGTTGAGGTAATGGGAAGAGAAGCCGGCGATATCGCCCTCAACACCGCCATAGCTGTCGGCGCAGTCGCGGCAATCATCACAGAGATTCCCACCGACTATGAGGCTCTTTTTGCAAAAATGATCGCCGCACGCAAAAACGGCAAGCGCAATTATATCATCATTCTCTGCGAAGGTCTCGGCAAAAATTACGGCGAAGACCTCTGCAAGGTCATCGAGGAACGCACCGGGATCGAAGCGCGCTTTGCACGTCCGGCGCATATCCAGCGCGGCGGCTCTCCTACGCTCCGCGACAGAGTGCTTGCGACCCAGATGGGCTGCGCCGCAGTCGAAAGCCTTGTGAGCGGACAGATGAAAAAGGTCGTCTGCCTGAGAGGCAACTCGATCGTTACCATGAACATTCATGAAGCGCTTTTCCTTGATAAGATTCTTAAAAACACCATTACGCAGGAGGAGATCGACACTATTCCGCCGAACACCCTCTATGATCTGCGCCGCATAGTCGCCGACAGACAGGCGTATAAGTCGTATCTGAATTATATTATAAATCACATGGCACTGTAAGGTTTTGACGGGGGACAACAGACGCGCGACAGCTTGAAATAAAAAACAAGCTTCAGCAAAAGCGCGTCCGTTTTCCCCCGTTAGCCCCCTTTCGGGGCGTCGCTTGCGCTCCTTGAGACGGGGGAAAATGTGTTTCCCCCGTCAAAGCGAAGCGTCCCTATAAATCGTCCGCATCCTGCGTCGGCACTCCGCCGTCGGTCGGCGTTCCGGTATAGCTGCCGTTCGGGTCGAATCCGCTTTCAAAAAGCCCGACATTTATGCTCCCCTTCACGGCGTCGCTTATCTTGTCGTTCGGACGGTCATTCACATCCGCGTTAATCTGTCGGTTCGTCCCCGCCATGTCGGTGCTCCGCTCCTTGAGCGGATAATAAAACCGGTCAACGCCTCTTTGCGGCGGCATCGACGTTTTTCTCGTCTGTCTTCTCATATAAACTCTTCCTTTCAAAAACTTTTTCAAATTCTATTTTGCCCAATATTAAAAATATAACTCACGAGGTAATATGACAGTTATAGGAATCGATTTCGGCGACAAGCGCGTCGGTATCGCAAAAAGCGAAACTACAATCGCCACCGGCGTGTGCACTATAAAAGTGAACGGCATCGAAAACGCCGCAGAGCTGACGGCGGAAAAAATCAAGGAATTAAACGGCGATACGGTCGTTTTGGGTCTTCCCAAAAACATGGACGGCAGCGAGGGCTTCCGCGCAGAGCGCACGCGGCGCTTTGCAGAGCTTTTAAAATCCAGAACGGGCATCGAACCCATTCTTGTAGACGAACGTCTCTCGACCTGCGAAGCGTACACTTATATGAACATAACCGGGTTTTCGTCAAAAAAAAGGCGAAACGTTATCGACACGCTTTCGGCGCAGGTAATTCTTCAAAGCTGGCTTGATTCACGCGTTCTATGACGGGGCGACAACGCAAGCGTTTTCTCCCCGTGAACCCCTCTTTCGGGGAACGACGGAGAAAAACGTAGTTTGTCTTCGCGTTGAGAAATCGGGCGAAGCCCGTGTTTCACAGACAGATTGCGCGAATTTTGCACGTAGTTCTATTTCGCACATAGCAAGCAATCTGTGTCGCTTCGCGACGCCTTAACTTTCAATTTTAAACTTTTCAAAAACAAAGCAACGGGAGAAAAAAACATGTTTTCCCGTTGATTTTTTTTATTAACTGTGATATAATATATATAGGTAGTATTATACTCTGACGATTGAAAAATATCGGTCTATACCGCTTATTCAAAAGGGAAGTTATTTATGACTGAAATCGATCTGATTTGGTCGGACGTACTCGACAGACTCAGCCAGAATATGCCGACAAACAGCTTTACGCTTTGGTTCAAGGGAGCGGCTATTACGGATTATACCGGCAGCTCGGTCACTGTGATCGCCGAAAGCGAGCTTAAAAAAATTACAATACAATCAAAATACATCGGACTTCTTGAAAAGTGTTTTGAAGAATCTACCGGAAAAAAAATCTCCGTAATGCTCACCTCAAGCGAGATACAGAACCATGAGGAAGAAAAGCTCTTTGAAAACGCAACCGCCGAAGTCAGGAAGATCGAGGCTCAGACCCCGTCTGACGAAAAGCTTCTTGAAATGACAAAGGGCTATACCTTTGAAAATTTTGTCGTTGGTTCATCAAACCGCGTGGCGCGCGCCTCCGCCTTTGCCGTGGCAAGCGACCCCGTCACAACTATCAACCCGCTTTTCCTTTACGGACCGTCCGGGCTTGGCAAGACCCACCTGATGTTTGCCATAATCAACGAGGTTAAACGCAAAAACCCAAAGGCAAACATCATATACATCACCGGCGAACAGTTCACTAACGAGCTTATAGACGCTCTGGCGGCCAAAAAGAACGACGATAACGTCGCGTTCCGCGATAAATACCGCAAATGCGACATGCTTCTGGTCGACGATATCCAGTTTATCGCCGGAAAATATTCAATTCAGGAAGAATTTTTCCACACCTTCGACACCCTCTACAGAATGAAAAAACAGATAGTCCTGACAAGCGACCGTTCGCCGAAAGATATTCAGCATCTTGAAGAGCGCCTTATCACACGCTTCGAAATGGGGCTTATCACTGACATTCAGCCGCCCGATCCCGAGCTGAGAACAGCCATACTTAAGATCAAGACCCAGGAAGCCGGGCTTGATATTTCAAATGAGATACTCACCTATCTTGCCGAAAATATCAGGAATAACATACGTCAGATAGAAGGCGCAATAAAAAAGCTTTGGGCGCAGTCGTTCATAACGGGCGAAAAGATCACCCTTGAAATGGCTCAGGAAACGCTTAAGGACTATTTCAAGCCCGATAAAAGGCGCGAACTTACGCCCGAAAACATACTGAATTTTGTCGCAAAAAGATATGACATCATCAGAGACGACATACTCGGCAAAAAGCGCACGAGCGAGCTGGTTTATGCGCGGCATATCGCGATGTACCTCACAAGCGAGCTCACCGATCTTTCACTCAAAAAGGTCGGCGCGAAGTTCAACCGCGATCATGCCACGATAATAGCGGCAAAAAACAGCGTTATTGCGCGGATGAAAAAAGACGTCGCGTTTGCAAACGATATAAATCAGATCATTTCGGAGCTTACGGGAGAGGAGATCAAGAGTTAAGACGGGAAGACAACGCAAGCGTTTTCTCCCCGTGAACCCCTCTTTCGGGGAACG
>CAZVSW010000120.1:0-5759 GCA_964630005.1 uncultured Ruminococcus sp.
TTTCCGGTGCATACCAGCGTTTTAAAGACCCGGTTCGGGTCTTCGCCGATGGGGGCGGCAACTTCGGTGCCGCTGATTGCCCGGGTGTCGCCGTAATAGCGGCTTTCATTAGCAAGCTTTTTCTGCTCGATTATGCGCATCACGTTCGTCTTCTCAATCATAGATCAGGTCGTGCTTTTGCGGAACGGTCTTGCCGTTTGTATAGTTGATCACGTCCGCGCACATGTCCTCGTACTGTGTTTCGGGGCAGGACGCGACGAGAGAAACGTTTTCCGCATAATCGGACAAGCCGTTTCTTATCTCGTATTTCTTAAAGACCTTTGCAAGTGTCTGGAAATCTCTGTAAGAGCAGGAAAGCGTAAAGCGTACAAACGGACGCGTAATTTTGATCTTCGCTTCTTCGACTGCCATTTTTGCCGTGGCGGAATAAGCTCTGACGAGTCCGCCCGTGCCGAGCAGTGTGCCGCCGAAATAGCGGCTGACGACGATTATGGTGTTTAAAAGCTCTTCTTTGCGGAGCATTTCCATAATGGGAAGCCCGGACGTGCCGTGCGGCTCGCCGTCGTCCGAATAGCGCGAAATGCCGTCGTTAAGGTTATATGCGTACACGTTATGTGACGCGTCGGAGTGCTTTTTCTTGATCTCCGCGAGGAATGCAAGCGCGGCTTCTTCGCTGTCCACCGGAGCGGCATAGCCGTAAAACACCGAGCGGTGGTCGGAATATTCAACTTGTACGGAGCGGCAAATTGTTTTATAAGCTTTCATCTGTTTCAAACTCTTCGTATATCGCGCGGATTGCACGGCTGAAATTCAGCTCGTCAACGCCGATTATAATGTTTATCTCGCTTGAGCCCTGATCGATCATGCGAACGTTGATTCCGGCTGCGGCGATGGCGGAGAAAATTCTTGAAGCTGTACCGGGAGCGCGTACCATTCCGCGGCCTACTACTGCAATGAGCGACATGCCGGTTTCGATGGACACGTTATCGGGGTTGACGGCTTTTGAAATTTCTGAGAGGATCTTCTTTTCTTTGCCCTTGATATCGTCTGCGCTGATGATTATCGACATAGTGTCGATCCCCGACGGAAAATGCTCAAAGGAAAGACCGAGGTCAAACAGCACGGTCAGCACCTTCATGCCGAAGCCTATTTCGTTGTTCATCATATCTTTTTCGATATGAAGCACCGCAAAGCCTTTTTTGCCGGCTATGCCGGTAATGATATCGGTGTTTTTAAAGCTATGGTCGCTGGGGATGATATATGTTCCTTCGTCATCGGGACGGTTGGTATTGCGGATGTTTATGGGGATTCCGGCGAATTTGACGGGGAAAATGCTGTCTTCGTGCAATACGGAAGCGCCCATGTAGGAAAGCTCACGCAGTTCGCGGTATGTGAGCGAGCGGATCGCGCGCGGATTCTTTACAATGCGCGGGTCGCACATCAAAAAGCCCGAAACGTCTGTCCAGTTTTCGTATATATTAGCTTCGGCCGCCCTTGCGACGATGGCGCCGGTTATGTCAGAGCCGCCACGGGAGAATGTTTTGATCTCTCCGCTGGGCATACTGCCGTAAAAGCCGGGAACTACCGCGTTTTTGTGAAGCCTCAGCTCGTCGCTGAAGATCATATTTGTCTTGTTGGCGTCGAAATTGCCGTCTTCGTCAAACTTGATAAAACCTGCCGCGTCGATGAAATCAAAACCGAGATATGCCGCAAGCAGCTTGGAATTGAGATATTCGCCCCGGCTGGCGATATAATCCTTGGTGCAGCCCTTTTCAAGGTTTTCGCGAATCACGGCGAAATCCCCGTCAAGGGTGATCGGAAGTTCAAGCTCGTTTATGATCGAATCAAAGCGGGCTTTGATCTTGTCAAAAACGGCGGTGTAGTTATTTTCTGTTGCAGCTTCGCTATAGCATTGAAGCAGGAGGTCGGTGACCTTATCGTCCGAATCGTCGCGTTTTCCCGGAGCGGAAGCAACTACAAAGACGCGGGTGGGGTCGGATAAAACGATATTTGCGACCTTTTTGAATTGCTTCGCATCCGCAAGCGAGCTGCCGCCGAATTTGACGACTTTTATATTGGTGACTTGATCTATCATTTTTGATGCCTCTATTATATCATATATACAAAATATGATAACAAATTTTCAGAGTTTTTTCAATTGGAAGATTATATAGATATTACAAGTATATTCCAACCCGGCGTGTTTGTTTCGCCAAAAGCAGGGAACATAATGCCGGGAGGGAACTGCCTGTACGTTCAGATTTCATCAGAATTCAATGTCAAACGTAGCTTCGAAGGTTCTGTACCATGGCAATCTGAAATTGGTAAGTGTTACAGAAGGGAAGCCGATCTTTTTGAATCCGTCGGTGAGGAGTCCGCTGTTTTTGAGCGCGGCGATTATCTTCATCGAATAGTTATCCGGGGAAGTCATATCCGTTTTAAACGCTTTGTTTATGTTGGATTCGATCGAAGGGGTTATGATAGAGTAGAAGTTGTTTATATTGCCGCCGAGATTCTGAACATACGAGTCAACGACGCCCTTTGAACGGTATTTATAACCGATATCCTTGCAGAACGAGAACACGATCGAGCGGACAAAGCCTTCTTTGGTGGTTTTTGTATCGCTGTTGCCGGCTTTGAGGAAGGCGAAGCGCGATATTCCGTTTGAAAGGGCGATTCCGGTGGAGTTTGCAACGGTGTTCCAACAGCTGTAGCCCAAAATATAGCTCAGGTCGTCGACATTGAGCAGACGGTACGCCAGCGTCGCGGCTGAACCCGATGCGTCAATAATGATGACCGGAGTGCCGCTTGCGGCTTGTCTGTTGTATTCGGCGACAAGGAGTCCGGCATTATATTCGGTCGAGCCCGAGATACTGCGGGTGAGAACGAGGACCTTGATATCGTAGTTATTCGATTCGGTGGTTTTAAGTCCCAACCCGTTGAAGTGCTTTCTTATCGAGCCGTCAAGGGTATCGATATCAAACGAATCGGCGATCTGGTTTTCGCCGCCGCCGTAATATGATACGGAAACTGTCGGTGTGCCGTAGGTATCTGTGCAAAGCTTTGCGAAGCACATCAGCCCAAGCTCGTCAGTGCCGACGAAGAGGTGACCTTTTTTGCCGAGGATCGAGGTGATATAGCTGATCTCATTAGTCTGTACGGTGATCTGCGGGCTGGAATCGTCAACGCCGACATAACAGAACATGCTGTCGCCGCTGTTTCTGTAGATATAGTCTGCGAGCAGGAGCTTGCGCGCGCGTGAGGCGAAGTATTTGTCAAGCGCGCTTTCGGAAAGCCATGTGCTTATTCGCTGACCGTTTTGACCGTACTTATAGTTTTTTATAATGTTTTCAACGGTCAGAGCGTTGCCGGAGTATGTCTGACGCGCGATGCCCGCGTATCGTCTGAGCTCGCTGTATTCCTCCGAGCCGTATCCGTCAAATCCGACAGTGGAGGCAAGGCGCATTACGGTGTCAAAGAGATAGACCTTTTTGCTTTTGGTGAGCGAGATGATATAATCGGCAACACCGTACTCGAAAGTAAGGTCGGTATTATCAAACCAGCGCGAGCCGACAAGACCGCCGGAGAGCATCTGGTCGAGGGAGATCACAAATACATCGGCAGTGTTTTCGACCGATCTGAGCCATTCGAGGAGCGCTTTGCGGTCGCCAAGCTGACCGCCGCTGTTTTTGGGCTGTCCATCAAGACGGGTGGCAAAAAGCGAGGCGTCCGGCATGAGGAGGTTAATACCTGCCGAAGCGGCAAGGAACTGAACGCGTTCGACATTGACGGGACGGTCATCGAGCGGTATGTATGCGACTGTCATGTTATATTTTTCCTCCGTTGGCTGGGTAATGAGGCGTATTTTCAGGCAATGCAGACGGATGGCGATATAGTCGTTGGTGTTGACTTTGCCGTCGGCGTTGGCGTCAGCATAGACAAGGTCCGCGTCGGACACTTTTTTGACCGCGAGAATGTGAAGCCTCAGCGCGATATAGTCGGAGGAGTTGATCTTGCCGTCGTTGTTGATATCGCCGAAAAGGCGGGTCTCTGCGTTAGCGCCGACGCAAGCGGCGGAAAGAACAGACAGCAAAATCGCTGTGGTTATAAAAAATGACAGTATGCGTTTCATAGAAATTTACCTCAAAAACATGGGAAGGTGTATTTTTAATGTTACTATCTATTGTATCAGATTTTCACGGTAAAAGCAATGAATTTTTTGATTTTCAGCATATTTTATTGCGGGACGGATAAAAAACAATGCCCGGAGACAGCGGTCGCCTCCGGACATTTGTGTTTGGTTTAGAAATATTTGTATCTTGATCTGTATTTGAAGATAAAGATGGCGGTGATAACGAGCGAGAAGAATTCGGCGACTATGATCGCGAACCAGATTCCCTCAAGCTCAAATATCATCGGCAGGAACATGACCGCCGCGGTCTGGAACAGCAGTGTACGCAGAAACGATATGAGCGCCGATACCGGACCGTTGTTGAGGGCGGTGAAGAATGCCGAGCCGAAAATGTTGAAGCCCATCATCAAAAACGCCGAGGAGTAGATGATCATGGCGTGTTCGGTCATTGCCTTGAGGTCGGGGTCATAGCCGACGAAAATATGCGAAAGGAGCGGCGACAGCAATATAGCGGCGGCAGTCAGCACGACCCCCGAAGAGCCTATGACGATCAGGCTTTTTTTGAAAAGATTCTTAAGCTCGGGGTGGTTTTCCGCGCCGTAGTGATAACCTACTATGGGCGCAACTCCTATGGAGTAGCCGATAAACACCGAAATAAAGATGAAGTTGACGTACATAATAACGCCGTATGCTGCAACGCCCGATTCGGCGGCGAACTTCATGAGCTGGAAGTTATATAGCATGTTGACCAGCGACATCGATATGTTAGACATCATTTCGGACGAACCGTTGGTGCAGGTCTTCCAGAGCGCCTTGCCGTCGAATTTCGGTCTTATAAGACGGAGGCGGCTGCTGTTCGGGCAGATGAAATATATGAGCGGAATGAGACCGCCGACGACCTGGCTTATAGTAGTCGCAAGCGCCGCACCTTCGACGCCCCACTCCAAAACGGCGACAAATACGGCGTCAAGCACCATGTTCGTAACGCCTGCGGCAACTGTAACCGCAAGACCAAGCTTGGGTTTTTCCGCCGCGATCATAAAGCTTTGAAAAACGCTTTGAAGCATGAACGTTGGGAGCGCGGGCATTATGATGCTGCCGTAGGCTACGCAGTATTCAAGCGTTTCGCCCTTTGCGCGGAAGAGCTCTGCGACGGGACGTATTGCAAAAAGTCCGAGAACGCCTATGATCACCCCGATAGCTATTGACACCGTGATGAGCATGGAAAAGATCTCGTTTGCCTTTTTGTCGTTGCCTTCGCCGAAGTTCTTTGCGACAAGCGCTGTGCCGCCCGTGCCTATCATAAATCCGATGCCCGAAAATATCATCAGGAACGGCATGATCAGGTTCACGGCGGAAAACGGTATCTTTCCGACGTAATTTGAAACAAAAAGCCCGTCCACCACGCCGTATATCGACGTGAAGATCATCATTATTATAGACGGAAATACGAATCTGAGCAACTTCTTATATGTAAAGTGCTCCGATAATCTGATTTTCATTGATTCCTCCTTAAGCAGGGCGGGATACGAACACGCACCGCCTGACAGCGTCGTTTTTCGGCGCTTTTCGACTTGTCCTTCTCGGAATACCCGCGTATTCCTTCGTCGTCCGCGTCAAAAATCAC
>CAZVSW010000121.1:0-5652 GCA_964630005.1 uncultured Ruminococcus sp.
CAGTTATTGCCGCCGCAAAGGGAGCGCGTTACATCGTCAATCAGCAAAACCGCGAGCGTGAGGAGGCTGAGCTTCTTCGTGATATCACGGCAACAAAGGAGATCCCTGCCGGAGAGGGACTCTTTGACAGAGAGAGCAAAAAAGCAGTAAGCATGGCTGTCGAAAAGCTTGTAAACGACGATTTCAAGATCGTCCTCCCCGATAATACACCCACGAAATAATGATCAAGCTATACGCACATGTTCACATACTGGACGCCGCATATCGCATCGATAAACGGTATGTTTATTTTGTGCTGCCCGAGCAGCGCGATAATGTGGATGTGGGCAGCTTGTGTGTAGTTCCTTTCGGAAATTCAAACAGACGCTGTACGGCGGTGGTCTCCGCTTTTTCTGAAACGGTCGATTATCCGCAGCTTAAGCCCATTATCGAAGTCCTTGACTATCCGGTGAAGCTTACAAACGAGCTTTTGGAGCTATGCTACTTCATGAAAGAGCGCTTCTTTTGCACCGTAGGCGCGGCAGTCAAGACAGTTTTGCCGCCCGGAATAGGTATACGCAGTCAAAGCTATTGGTCTGTCTTGCCGTTTGACCGCGAACGGTTGAACGAAAAAGCCTCATTTATATATGACAAGCTGGCTTGCGGCGGAAAGCTTTCCGAAACGGAGCTGGTTTGTGAATACGGCGACGATGTCGTTACGCTTCTCAGAGCGATGCGGGATATCGGCGCGGTTGAAAAGACCACGGAGGTCAGGAAAAAGGTCAACGAAAAGCTTCTCACCATGTATCGCCTCAGAAAAAACGAGGACGGCACATATCCGCTCCCCGATTCGTTCAGAAGCGAAAAACAGCACAGTATAGTCGACTTCCTTTCCGGAGGCGGAAGCCTTTCTGTGGCTGACGGCGAAGAGCTTTACGGCGCGGGCAGGGCTGTGTTTGCTACGCTTGAAAAAAACAAGATAATCGAGCGCTATACAGTACGCGTCGACAGAAATCCGCTTACGCCTTTGTGCGACGAAAAATATAAGAATTATACCCTCTCCGAAGAGCAGGCAGAAGTGTTTTCAAGGCTCTCCGCTCTTATTGATTCAAACGAACCGAAAGCGGCGCTTCTTTTCGGGGTCACGGGAAGCGGAAAGACAAAGGTTATAATAGAAGCATGTAAAAAATGCCTTGCAGACGGTAAGACGGCTATCGTTTTACTGCCTGAAATCGGTCTTACGGCTCAGGCACTCGGTATATATAAAACGGTTTTCGGCGATGATCTTACGGTCGTCCATTCCATGCTCTCAAACGGAGAGCGTATCGACGGCTACCGTGCCGCTACGGACGGAAAGGCAAAGATCGTTATAGGTACGCGGAGCGCGATTTTTGTGCCGCTTGATAATATCGGTCTTATTGCCATCGATGAAGAACAGGAGCACACATACCGCTCGGATATGTCGCCGAAATATCATGCGCGCGATATCGCGCGCTTCAGATGCGCATATCATAAAGCTGTTATGTTACTTTGCTCTGCCACGCCGTCTGTCGAAAGCTTTTTTAAAGCTGAAAAAGGAGTGTATACGCTCCTCACCCTGAAAAATCGCTATGGCGGTCTTTCGCTCCCCGACGTCGAGCTTGCCGATATACGCGGCGACAGCCGCATATCGAACGGAAAATATATCGGTACACGTCTTGCGGATGAACTTCAAAAAACGCTCGGACAGGGAAAACAGGCGATACTTTTTGTAAGCCGGCGCGGGTACAGCTCTCATCTTTCGTGCCAGTCGTGCGGTTATGTTTTCACGTGTCCTAACTGTTCCGTCTCCATGACATATCATGCATACGGCGCATTTGAAAAGCTTAATAAGCTTATCTGCCATTACTGCGGGTATATGACGGCAAAGCCGGCGGCGTGTCCGTCGTGCGGGAGCAGTCATATCGGCTATTTCGGATGCGGTACGCAAAAGCTCGGCGAAGAGCTTGCCGAGCTGTTTCCTTCGGCGCGCACCGTGCGTATGGATGCGGATACTACCGGAGAAAAAAATTCGCACGAAGAGATCCTCGGCTCTTTCGGCAAGGGCGAATACGATATTCTTTACGGCACGCAGATGGTCGCCAAGGGGCTTGATTTTCCGGGCGTTTCGCTTGTCGGGGTCGTAAACGCCGATATGTCTCTTTTTATGAATGATTTCCGTGCCGGAGAACGTACCTTTTCGCTTTTTACTCAGCTTGTAGGACGTTCGGGCAGGAGTGCCGACGGGCGCGCCGTGATTCAGACCAACGTACCCGAAAACGAGATACTGCGTCTGGCGGCGAATCAGGATTACGAAAGATTTTATAACAGCGAAATAGAAATACGCAGGGCGGTGGTCTTTCCTCCGTTTTGCGACATGGCGGTCTTTTCCTTCATCGGCGACACTGAAGATGACGCAGACAGAGCGGCGTCGTCGCTCAGCGGTCTTTTGAAAAACTTTTATGCTTCACGTTTTCTGTCAGTGCCTATTGTTGTATTGGGACCGTACAGAGAAGGGATATTCAAACTTAAAAATAAATACCGCCAGCGTATTATTATCAAATACCGCGACAGCGCACCGTCAAGACAGTTTTTGTCGGCTGCTTACGCGGAGCTTGTCAAGGCAGCGCCTCATACCGTACGCGTTGAGCTTGACGTTAACCAAAGTATAATCTGATAAATCTGATCAGGAGGAATTATTATGGCATTACTTAATATAAGAACGGAAGGCGACGAGGTTCTGAGAAAGCACTGCCGCCCGGTTTCGGAGATCACTCCGCGCGTTTTTCAGTTGCTTGACGATATGCGTCAGACTCTTATAAACGCTAACGGAGCAGGTCTTGCCGCTCCTCAGGTAGGCGTTCTTAAGCGCATCGTCGTTGTGGTTGATGAAGGCGGCGAGATCGTTGAGCTTATAAACCCCGAAATTATCGAAAAAAGCGGCGAGCAGACAGGGCTTGAAGGCTGTCTTTCCTGCCCCGGTAAAGCGGGCGAGGTCACCCGTCCCATGAAAGTGACCGTGCGCGCGCAGGACAGAAACGGAAACGTCTTTACACGCAAGGCCGAAGGCTTTGTCGCGCGTGCATACTGCCATGAGCTTGATCATCTTGACGGAATCCTCTATATTGATATTGCAAACGAAATGATCGATCCGGAGGATATCATATCTTGAAAATAGTTTTTTTCGGAACGCCCGAAATAGCCTCGGGAGTGCTTGAAGCGGTCCTTGCCGACGGTCACGAGGTCAGCCTCGTGGTCACGCGCGCAGACAAACCGAAGGGAAGGGGCAAAAAAATAATTTTTTCACCGGTTAAAGAGCTTGCGCTCAGAAACGGCATCGAAGTGTATCAGCCGACAGGACTCAGAGACCCCGAAGTTTGGGAACGTCTAAGAGCCGAAAACGCCGATATTTTTCTCACCGTTGCATACGGACGCATATTCCCGAATGAGGTTTTGAATATGCCTCCGATGGGATGTATAAATATACACGCTTCGCTTCTTCCGAAGCTGCGCGGCTCTGCCCCTATAAGCAGAGCGCTGATAAACGGCGACAGCGAAGGCGGCGTTACCGTTATGCGCATGGATGAAGGCGTTGATACCGGCGATATGCTGCTTGTGAAAAAAACGCCCATACCTTCGGATATGTATTTTGATGAATATTATTCGCTGATTACAAAGCTCGGCGCTCAGGCGGCGTGTGAATATCTGAAAATGGCGGCAGACGGCAGCGTTGTTGCCGTCGCACAGGATCACGCGCTTGCAACACACGCCGAAAAGATCACCAAAGAGGATGAAGAGCTTGACTTTTCACTTCCGTGTGTGCAGGTCTATAACCGCATCCGCGGCCTGTCGCCCGATCCGTGCGCTCATATCACACTTGCGGGAAAGAGAGTCAAGATCTATAAGGCAAACGTATCAGATGGCCGCGGCGATGCGGGAAAAGTTATTTCAGCCGGAAAAAGCGGCATCGAGATCGCCTGCGGCGAAGGCAGCATAATTATCACAGAGCTTCAGCCTGAGTCAAAGGGCAGAATGACTGCGGCGGCTTTTTTGGCCGGTAATAAGGTGGTTTGAAATGTATATTGATTGGTATTATATTGTTCTTGTGCTTCCGGCTGTGTTGCTTTCGGTTATAGCCAGCATGAGGGTCAATTCGACATTTAAAAAATATTCGTCCGTAAACGCGCGAAGCGGACTTACAGGTCATGACGCGGCGGTCAGAGTTCTTGCAGACGGAAATGCTCACGGCGTTTCCGTTGACCGGATATCCGGCAATCTTACGGATAATTACAACCCTTCTGACAAAACGATCCACTTGTCGCAGAATGTGTTTGATTCGTCATCGGTTTCTGCCATAGGCGTTGCCGCCCATGAAGCTGGACACGCTGTTCAGCACGCGACAGGCTACTCGTTCTTCAGGCTTCGCTCTGCAATCGTTCCGGCAACAAATCTCACTTCAAAGATCGGCGCGTTCCTTATTCCGATCGGAATCATCTTGTGCTATGCGGGCGCGGATTTGGCGTGGATCGCCTATCTCGGCGTTATATTGTATTCATCTTGTTTTGTATTTCAGCTTGTCACGCTCCCGACAGAATTTAATGCCAGCCGCAGAGCGCTTAAAGCGCTTGAAGCGACGGGCTCTCTTGACAGTACGGAGCTTTCTCAGGCGAAAAAGGTGCTTTCCGCCGCCGCAATGACCTATGTGGCGGCTCTTGCGGTCTCTGCCATGACGATACTGCGCTTTCTTCTGATAATCGCCGGCGCAGACAACAGGAGAAAAAGATGACCCAAAAATCTCCGAGAACGGCCGCGGCCGAAGCTATACGGCGTATACTCGGGGGCGGCGCATATTCAAATATTGCAATAAACGGCGCGATCGAAGGAATCGGCGGCAATATAAGCGACCGCGCGCTGTGCGTCCGCATTGTGATGACTTCTGTTGAGCGCGCCAAAACGCTTGATTTTGTCATAAACGGCTTTTGCAAAAAAAAGCCCGATCCAATGCTGCGCGCACTCCTTTTTACGGGTGCGGCACAGATACTTTTTATGGAACGCATTCCCGATTCGGCGGCATGCGATGAAACCGTAAAAGCGGCAAAAGAGCTTACCGACGAATACAGAGCCAAGTTTGTCAACGCGGTTCTCCGGAATATTTGCCGCAGTAAGGAAAAAATCGCCGCGAGTCTGGAGACTGCGCCTGAGGATATCCGTTATTCGATCGATCCTACAATACTGTCGCTTATAAAAACGCAGTATCCGGAAAATGTCTCAGATATTATTCAAAGCTTTTTTTGCGAGCAACCGCTCTTTCTTGTTCCAAACCTTATCGCGGCTTCAGGAGCGGATGTTGAAGCGCTTCTTGCGGAAGCGGGCTGTGAGATAGGATATAAGGACGATTTCTTGTATGTTTCAAGCGGCGCTTCAAAGGCGCTGGCGATGATCGATCGCGGAGCATACTATGTGCAGGGTTATGCATCGCAGTATGCGGTGCGTATGCTTAGCGCGAAACCGGGCGAGCGGGTCATCGACGTATGCGCCTGCCCCGGCGGAAAAACCTTTGGCGCGGCGATCGATATGAAAAACAGCGGCGAGATCTTTTCGTTTGACCTTCATAAAAACAAGCTGTCGCTCATCGAAAAGACAGCGGAAAAGCTT
>CAZVSW010000122.1:0-712 GCA_964630005.1 uncultured Ruminococcus sp.
ATTTACAAAATCGCCCGTGATAGACGGCAAAAAACTTTATGAAGAGCTGAAAAAAAGACACATTTTGGTGCGTCACTTCGCAAAAGACAGAACCAGCGAATATGTACGCGTCACAATTGGCACAAAAACCCAGATGGAAGCGTTTATTGACGCAGTTAAGGAGATTTTAGCATGATGAGAACCGCCGAGATCAACAGAAAAACCGCCGAAACCGATATCAGCCTTTCGCTTTGCCTCGACGGCGGCGCGGCAGACGTCAAAACCGGCTGCGGCTTCCTCGACCACATGCTGACCCTCTTTTCCCGTCACGGCAGGTTCGGACTTAGCGTACGCTGTAACGGCGACACCTGTGTCGACTATCACCACACGGTCGAGGATATCGGCATCTGCCTCGGCAAGGCGTTCGCCACGGCGCTTGGCGACAAACGCGGCATCGTGCGCTACGGAAATATCACCCTCCCCATGGACGAGGCGCTGATACTTGCCGCCGCAGACATTTCGGGCAGAGGCGAGCTTTATATCGGTCTTGACCTCCTCACCGAAAAGGTGGGCGATTTTGATACCCAGCTTTGCGAGGAATTCTGGCGCGCGTTTGCGCGCGACGCGGGCGTTACACTGCACATACGTCAGCTCGCGGGCGTTAATTCGCACCACATCATCGAAGGCTCGTTCAAAGCAGTTGCGCGCTGTCTCAAAACAGCGGTGGCTATCG
>CAZVSW010000122.1:722-5500 GCA_964630005.1 uncultured Ruminococcus sp.
AATGAGATCCCGTCCACAAAAGGAGTTTTGTAATGATCGCAGTTATAGATTACGGCGTCGGCAATCTCTTTTCGCTTTGTCAGTCGCTTAAAAGCATCGGCGCTGACGCTGTCATCACCTCGGATATTAACGAGATCAAAAGCGCCGGAAAGCTCATCCTCCCCGGCGTAGGCGCTTTCGGCGACGCGGCAAACAAGCTTAAAGCCACCGGGCTTTACGAAGTCATACGCGCCGAAGCGGCAAACGGCAAGGACATACTCGGCATCTGCCTCGGAATGCAGCTGCTTTTTGAAAAAAGCTTCGAATACGGCGAACACGACGGGCTGGGGCTTTTAAGCGGTCAGGTCGTACCCATGGAAGGCAGGCTCAGAAAAGAGCTTAAGATTCCTCATATCGGCTGGAACGCCCTTCATTTCACGCGTGAAAGCAGACTTTTCAGACATATCTCAAACGGCGATTTCGTATATTTCGTTCATTCCTATTATGCCGAAAATTGCTCAGACAGCCTCATCGCCACCGCCGAATACGACAAAGAGCTTACGGCGGCTGTCGAGCTCGGCAACGTCATGGGCTGTCAGTTCCACCCCGAAAAGAGCGGTAAGGTGGGGCTCAATATACTACGGGGGTTTTGTGAAGCATGATAATTTTGCCTGCAATTGACCTGTACGGCGGCAAAGCCGTGCGACTTTTAAAGGGCGACTACAATAATATGACGATCTACAGCGACGATCCGCTGTCGCTCGCAAAGGGGTTCGAGCAAATGGGCGCGACCCATCTTCATACCGTCGACCTCGAAGGCGCAAAGGACGGCACAACGCCGCACCTTGAGCTTATTTCAAAAATAGCCGCCGAAACTTCGCTTAAAATAGAGATCGGCGGCGGCATACGCACCATGGAAAAGGTTGAAAAATATGTTTCCGCAGGCGTTGACAAGGTGATCCTCGGCACGGCCGCAGTCACCGACCCCGATTTTCTTGAACAAGCCGCCGCAAAGTACGGCAGTCACATCGCCGTCGGCGCGGACGTGAAGGACGGCTACATCGCCATCAAGGGCTGGCTTGAAAAATCGCCCCTTACGCTTGAAGCGCTTATCGAAAAAACCATCGCGCTGGGCATCAAAAACGTGATCTGCACCGACATATCAAAGGACGGCGCGATGAAAGGCACTAATCTGGAGCTTTACAAACAGCTTTCGGAAAAATATCCGTCCGACATCACGGCTTCGGGCGGCATCTCTTCGCTCGACGACATAAAGGCGCTTCGCGCCATGAACGTTTACGGCGCGATCGTCGGAAAAGCATATTATATCGGAGCAGTTGACATAAAACAGGCGATAGAGGTGGCAAAATGATAACTAAACGAATCATCCCCTGCCTCGACGTCAAGGACGGCAGAGTTGTCAAGGGAGTCAACTTCAAGGGGCTTTCGGACGTTTCTTCGCCGGTCGGGCTTGCGGCGTACTATTCGGAAAGCGGCGCGGATGAGCTGGTTTTTTATGATATCACCGCCTCGTTCGAGGGCAGAAAGCTTTTTACCGACATACTCCGCGAGGTCGCATCGACTGTCTTCATCCCGCTGACGGTCGGCGGCGGCATCAATACGGTCGACGATTTCGACCGCGTTCTGAAGTGCGGCGCAGACAAGGTCAGCGTCAATTCCGGCGCGATAAGAAACCCCGCGCTCGTGCATGAAGCGGCAAAGCGCTATGGCAACCAGTGCGTCGTGCTTTCGGCAGACATCAAGCGCGTCGACGGCGAATTCCGCGTGTTTTCCAAGGGCGGACGCGAGGATACGGGCATGGAGGCCATCGGCTGGATAAAGCGCTGCGTCGCCGACGGCGCAGGCGAGGTCGTTGTTAACTCCATCGATACGGACGGCGTCAAGCGCGGTTTCGATATCGAACTGCTCAGGCTGGTCTGCGACGCGGTCAACGTGCCCGTCATCGCCTCCGGCGGAGCGGGAAGCGTCGGCGATTTTATCGATCTGTTTAAAAAAGTGCCGACGATCGACGCGGGGCTCGCCGCCTCCGTCTTCCACTTCGGCGAAATAAAGATCCCCGACCTCAAGCGCGAGCTTGCAGAAAACAATATTAACATGAGGTTATAGGCTATGTTCGATATAAATACTCTCAAATTCGACGAAAAAGGGCTCATCCCGGCAGTAGTTGTCGATTCAATAACAAAAAAGGTTCTCACGGTCGCATATATGAACCGCGAAAGCCTTGAAATATCTATGGAAAAGGGTCTCACCTGCTTTTGGAGCAGATCAAGGCAGGAGCTTTGGCTGAAGGGCGAGACCAGCGGTAATTATCAACATATTGTGAGCATTACTGCGGATTGCGACGGCGACGCGCTGGTAGTGGTTGTGGAAAAAGACGGTCCTGCCTGCCATACCGGCAGCGACAGCTGCTTTACAAACCCCGTCTGGCAGAGCGACGACCGCCACGAATTCAGCCTGAACGGGCTTTATGACCTGCTCGTCGGCAGAAAAAAGGATAAGCCCGAAGGGTCTTATACCACCTATCTTTTTGAAAAAGGTCTTGACAAGATCCTGAAAAAGGTGGGCGAGGAGTCCACCGAGGTCATCGTCGCCGGCAAGGGCGGCGATAAGTCGGAGACTATCTATGAGCTCGCCGACCTCGCATACCATGCGATGGTTCTGATGGTCGAGATGGGCATCAGCGTCGAGGACGTTCATAAGGAGCTCGCTTCGCGCCATGTTATCGACCATAAGGTCAAGCAGGAGACATCGAAAGCTAAAGCTTAAAAACGGGGCGACAACGCAAGCGTTTTCTCCCCGCGGCGCGAAATTGTTAAAATTGAATACAAAAACAGCTGAATCAAAAATTTTTGACTCAGCTGTTTAATTTTGGGGCAATCAGCGATTATATTGCATGATCTCCGATTTTGTGAGGTAAACCGACTTTTCCGGCGAAATTATATGGTTCTCCCGATATTCTTTATAATCGGTAAGTATTGCCGCAAGCCGAGCCTGACTCAGGGTGTCCTCTGTTTTTCGGAATTTTTTCAAATCGTCGAAATATTCAATTTGAATCTGATTATCTAATTGTATATAAGAATCTTTCGTCAAAACCGTTTCGTTGGGGTTGGTTATGTAGATAGGTTTGTTTGAACGATAAATCAATTTATACGGTTTAAGCGAATCCATCTGACCGACTTCGAGGAGCTTTACGCCGTCGTCAATGTCAAGTATTAAATACGGATGCTCGATATTCGATACATCTCCGTTGTTATTGAAACGAATCTTCAGCCATAATACCTGACCGACTGCTAATTCGCTCATGAAAGACACCTATCAATATATTCAACAATATCAGCGTATTGTATTCTGTATTCGGCAGCCCGGCTCATCGAATCCATCTTTTCGTCTTCAAGGCGGTAATGTCCGGCTTTATTTTGCCATTCAGCATCTTCATGAGACATTTCGATCAATTCATCTACTGAAGCTTCTTTTAAAATATCGTAAATCAGATCAAGATATGCAGCGATCTGCTTGTCGAAAGGCGGTTTTTCGGAGGTCGTTTTTATAAGTTTTGAGTAGTTTTCCAAAACGTCTTTCGAAACAGCGCCGTTATCATATGCGTACAACACTCCGTCAAACAAAGGCGCGCCGTGTTTTGCGATATAGATATTCTGGGCAAGATGAAGGTATTTGTTCAGACGGGCGTTTCCGGCATAGAACATACGGTTGTTTTTTTTGACTAAATTAAGATCAAAATATTCTCTGTTGGTGTCTTTAGCAATAAAATACTTTGCAACATCAATATCTGTAACCATAATATACCTCTCTTTCTGAATATTAAACTCTCTATATATAATTATAGCAAAAAAAATCAGTTTGTCAATAGAAGATTTTGGCAGAGTTAAAAGTTGCGTTTCCGCCCGTTCTATTCTATTTCCTGTTCCAGCGCTTCAAATTCCGGCGCGGAGAAAAATGTGCCCAGCGTGATATCAAGTCCGTCACATAGCTTTTTGATCGTCACGATGGACACATCCCGCCTGTGCGCATCCATCATGCTGTATACAGTAGACGGCGTGACGCCCGCAAGAGTTGCCAGCTCGTTCAGTTTAATGCCCCTCTCCTGACACAGCGTTTGAAAACGCCGCACCACCGTGTCTTTAACTGCCATACTATCACCTCAATAGTGATAGTATATTTTTCTACGCAGTTTCGTATACGCACCTGCGTGATTTGGGAAAATTATGATCGGCTCAAAAAATGTACTATATTGTCTGTAGCGGCGAAAGGAAAAGAGCGAGAAAACCAAACAGCGCCAATAGCTATCATTAAAATAAATTCCGTCGCGGAGCGACACAGATTGCTCGCTATGTGCGAAAAGAAGTACACACAGACTTCGCGCAATCTGTCTGTGAAATGCGGGCTGCGCCCGGTTTCTTTGATTTATTGTACTCAGGGGCGGAAAACCCTGATGGTTTTCCCCCCTGAATCCCCCTTTTCCTTCCGACAGCCGGAACTATAATATCCGTCGCGAAGCGACACCTATTAAAGAAAGAGGTCTAACAGGGGAAAACGCGCGGAGCGTGTTGTCCCTTGTTTTTAATAAAAAATCCGTTTTTTTCGCGATTCACTCGTGAAAAAAACTCCCTAAGGCGAGCTCCGCGAGCCCTCGCGCCGAGGGGAGCGTTCAAAAAGTGCCCGTCAAAGACGGGCACTTTTTGTGGAGCGGCGATAAGCGCGAGAAAAGGAAAGGGGGTTCGCGGGGGAAAACGTAGTTTGCCCCTGCCTAAAAAGATCCC
>CAZVSW010000123.1:0-5474 GCA_964630005.1 uncultured Ruminococcus sp.
GACAAAAACCGGCTTCATTAGTTGTTCCGGTTTTCAGCCCTGTAGCGTACTGATAATTAGAAAGAAAGCTGTTTGTAGACTTATAGATAACTGTTTGTCCGCTTACGATGGAATAACGCGCTTCCGTTTTTCCGCAGGATGCCGCAATAACACGGTTTCTCAAAGCTGTTTTGCAAAGAATCGCCAAGTCGCGCGGCGTGGTATAATGGTCATCCGCGTGATAGCCGTCGGGATTAGAAAAATGAGTCGAAGTCATCCCTATCGAAACAGCTTTTTCGTTCATCTTTTCTATGAATGCGTCAAGCGCATCCTCGACCTTGCCTCGCTCAGTACCGAGAATCTTCCTCCCCGCCCAAACTGCCATAACATATGCGGCGTCATTTCCCGAAACGATCATCATCGAATCCATAAGCTGTTCAAATGTGAGCTTATAACCGACCTGTAAATATGCTGTACTTGACCCAGGACCGATCAGATTGATTTCACTGCCAACTGTAACGATGTCCGATATTGTCAGATAATCACTCGCCGTGATTGCCGTAAGTAGCTTAGTAATGCTCGCCGGATAACAACGTTTATCTGCATTGCGCTCGTACAGAAAGCTGTCGCTCATTGAATCATATAAAACAAGATAATTCGCTTTTACCGCCTCGTCCACCTTAAACGCCGGAAAAGCTTCTTCCTCATGGCTTGATTCATCGAGATAGGAAGAAGATTCCTCCCAGGTTGATAAAGACGATTCAACGGCATGAGATGCTTCCGAAATCACATCTGAGGGCAGACTGCCGGACGGTTCATCGGAAGAGGGCTTATTGAATGCCAATCCCAATATAACTGCGGCACACAGTACTAATGCGGCAATTCCAATGCGCAAAGTTTCAGACTTACTCTTCATTTTCACATTCTTCTTTTTCTTCTTTTAGGTTAGCTATCTTTTCAAGCTCGGCAACACGCTGACGAAGCTGAGAGAGCTCCTGATAAATAGGATCGGGGATGTTGGTCTGGTCGCAATCAAACTTCGGCGGTTGTACCGAACGATTAACGATTCTTGCCGGGATACCTACCGCAGTAGAATTCGGAGGTACGTCCTTTAACACAACTGCTCCGGCGGCGATTTTGGAATTATCGCCGACATTAATAGGACCGAGAACCTTAGCGCCCGCGCCTATCATAACATTGTTGCCGATAGTAGGGTGTCTCTTGCCAACGTTCTTTCCGGTACCTCCGAGCGTCGCTCCCTGATATATGGTGCAATTATCTCCTATGATCGTCGTTTCGCCGATCACTACTGCTGAACCGTGATCTATGAAAAGACATTTACCTATCTCAGCGCCGGGATGTATTTCTATCCCGGTAAGAGCGCGCGCGGTCTGGCTCAAAAAACGAGCAAGATAATACTTTCCGCTTATGTGAAGCATATGCGCAATACGATAAATCAAAAGCGCGTGCAATCCGGGATATAATGTCAATATCTCAAAATCATTCAAAGCGGCAGGATCTCTTTCCTTTATGGAAGCAACTTCGGCCTTTATATCATTGACAACTTTTACCGCTTTATCGCGGGCTAAGCCGAATTTTCTTACGATCTCGTCTGCATTTATATTGATGATTGAACCCATTACTCAGACTCCTTGTAATTAATTTGCGTGATAGAAAAAATCTTCACTGTACCGCCGTCGTCAACAAGCGAAAACAGCAGCGGTCTGACATCGTTCCCTGTAAAATCTCCGCGGAAGGTGCCGTTATTATATTGTATGCGATAGGAAACGATATAGCGCGAACATGGCGCCTGTTTTCCGTTATATTCAATGCTGTCACGGGAATACAGCGTAACGTTAATATCATATAACCGCTGCATGGTAAAACGTTCGGGCAAATCATGACTTTTTATATATGCATCCGTAAAATAAGCGGGATAGGCATTATAATCGCCGCGAATAACCGTGTCAAAATATCGATAGAAGAACTCGGCCCAGCTGCCGAATGTCGTATAATTTTCGTCGGTAAGCGGCTCTGAATATCCGTATTCGCTATATTGCACATCGCGGTCGTATCTGAGGTAAAAAGGATCTGAGAGAATATCGCGATCATAATCCGCCTCGGCAAACGAAAGCGAATCATCATAAAATCTTGAATCGCGCTCGCTGTTCCCGCCCAAAAGATACAGTAAAACAAAAACCAGACATACTATGACCAAGAGCGCAAAACCGGCAATGATATATTTCTTTTTAAATTTATTTGCAGTGGTTTTCATTTTACCGTTCCTTTCACAAAAATACCGAATTCCGGTAGCGCTTAAAGCGCTACCGGAATCTGATCAGATTAAGCTATAAATCTCTTAAGATTGTTGATGCCGACAGAAATACCCTTGATAGGATCTTCCATGCCTTCAAATTCAATCATAAGATATCCGTCATAGCCGGCTCTCTTGAGCGCATTGATGCACTGACGGATCGGTACATCACCGTGACCGATGATTGCGCCTCTCAAATAGTTGCATCCTCTTGACTGGAAGAAGCCTTCACCGGGATTTTCACCGTTGCCGGGTTTGATATGGAAATCCTTTGCATGAGCATGAATAGCGTAAGGAGCCATTATGCCGACAGATGCAGGATTATACTCATCAGCGCAGGAGAAGTTACCCATATCGACAAGTGCGCCGAAATTGGGATGAGCAACAGCATTGACAAGTTTTTCAACTCTGTTAGCATCCTGAGCAAAGAAACCATGGTTTTCAATGCAGGTCTTTATGCCCTTCGTCTGAGCATATTCGGTAACAGCTCTGTAGCCTTCGACAAGTCTGGGAAGCGCATCATCGAAGCTTTTGCCGTAAGTGCGCTTTTCGTGAATAAAGCCGGGAGTTGCGTCGTGACGCATGAATTTGCAACCATATGCAGCAGCAAGATCAACTCTGCCTTTAACTCTTTCAATCTCAGCCTGGAGATCGCCGTTTGAGCCGTAAATGAAGTCGCTACCTACGCAGAAGCAGCAAGCTTCGATGCCAACTTCTTTAAGATATGCGCCGATATCGGCTGCGTATGCAAGATATTCTTCCTGAGTCGCAAAGGAAGGGCCTTCGACAATGTCAACGCCTTCGCCGCCGAGTTCTTTTACCTTATCGATGCAGCCCTTTATACCGAGAGAGCTGGGATCGGCATAGCCGTGAAAGCTATATAAACTAACGCCAATTTTCATTTTTATAAGTCCCTTTAAGTTCTGAAAGATTTGTTATTCAATAGTGCAAACGGGCATTTTGCTGAATTCGTTCATGCCGATGATACCGCCGCCGTTACGCGATCTGATATTCATCCACTTGCCTGCCTTCTGGTCGTCTTCACTACTGCAGTTTATTGAAACGGAAATAGAGAATTCAAAGCCGGAGGTAACTTCCTCGGGATCGATATTGATTTCCTCAAAGGGGAAGAAAACTTCATAGGTGATGGTTTCATACTCAGGATCGATAACGCAGGAATATACAACGCCTTCACCGACGGTAGCGTGAGAGCCGCCCATCCATACGCAGGAATAGCTGTTTCCGTCGTCACTGCCACTGAAGCCGTACTGACGGAGGTGGTCTTCGCCAACCGATGTGCTGTCATATCCGCCCTGTGCATGCTCAAGCATGTATTCGGAAAGCGGGCTCTGGTCGCAGGTGTTTACCTGAATACAGGTATATGCCCACATCTGACCTGCGTTTGCAGCTACATTAGGCATCCATTTAGAATCAGCGGAATTTACAACAACTGCAAGATAAACGCCCTTGTCGTTATAAGCGAGATATTCGTTTGCGGTTATACCGTAATTATTCTTTTCGAACTGGCGGTAATCCCAGTTGGGGTTGGTCTCGTTGATCTCATCAACAATATAATCGTCCCATTCAGGACCGACTACGCCGTCGATCTCAAATTCTTCGTCTGTCTTTTTAACAGTGTAGGAGAAATCCTTGGGCTGGAAGTTGGAAGGATAGATTTCAACGTCGTCCTTTACAAGTGCAAGAGCGGCGAGAGGCTTTTTCTGATACTTGTGGATCGCAAGTACGAAACCGTCATCGGGAATCGCTACATCAGACTTATCAGCGGTATCATCGACATTGATGATCTGCTTCTTTTTATACATGAACTCGTCATTGCTGTATTCAACGACAAAAATCGCATAGTCAGCGTATGTTTCATCTTCAACTTTGATCGAGCTACCGAATTCGGGAGTAAAACAAACTACATCACCAACTTCGGGAACATCATTCATTTTGGTAATACGAATTGCAGCCGCATCGGTAGGTTGCATTTTGAGAACCTGACCGGTAACATACACGAAAGCGGGTATGTAATCAGGAAGCTCCGGTGCGGGTTCAGAGGGTTCTTCTGAAGACTCTTCAGCGGGCTCGTCAGATGATTCTGCGGGTTCAGATTCATCAGCGGGCACTGATTCGGGTTCTGAACTTTCTACGGGGGTGTTTTCAGACGCATCAACAGATGATGCATCTTCGGGTTTACTTTCCTCGTTGTTATTACCACATGCTGCGAAAGCAAGGATCATAACAAACACGAGAAGACATGCAATAATGCGTTTCATGTCAATTTGCTCCTTTTGTGTTTTTTTATAATAACAACTACCGCTGCCAAAATAATCACTGCGGCAACAGCAGCCACTATCCATATTATCACAGAGTCGTTACCGGATTCATCAGCGGGTGAAGCAGATGGTATTTCAGACTCAGCGTCACTACTTCCATCTGTATCATCGGGAATGACAGATGAAAGAAAGGCTATATTACTTGTAAGCGTATCGCAGATAACTCTCTGTCCGGGTTTGACATTTTGTCTTGCCCACTCGGCGTCTTCACCGCTTATAGCAATGAGCATGCCGCCAGAGGTCACACCGTCTTTGATGTTATCGCCGGTCGAGACAACGATACCGTCGGAATCAACGATAATATCAAACGAATCGACGTCGCCTGTCAATATATCGCTCGCAGAGTCATAAACTACGGTTTTATTCTCTTTTAAAGCGGTATTATAGCCATCAAATGAAATCGTGTCGTCGTAGACGAGAAGCTTTACCGTAAACTGTTCGGAAGTGTTATCTCCATCCGAAACATAGAAGGTAAAAACGTCCTCTCCGACAAAATCATCGTCAGGAGTAAAGAACACAAATCCAGCGCCGTCAATCGAAAGCGAACCGCTTGAAGGACGTACGAGGTCGGTAACTTTGAGCATGGATACGAGAGTGTCGTCATCCTTTATCTGAAGATTCGCTATATTGCGTTTGTTGTTTTTGTTTATAACGAGAGTGATCTCGTTTTCATCCAAATAGGGAGCGGAAAAAGAATAGGTACGCTTTATGTATTTGTATGTCAGATCATAGATATGACGTCTCTTGGCGTCGGAAGCTTTGGCGCAATAATATAGATCTCCGTAGCCTCCCTGATAATACATCGTCACACCGTTGTCCATGCAGCCGAGCTTATATGCCTG
>CAZVSW010000124.1:0-724 GCA_964630005.1 uncultured Ruminococcus sp.
AAAAATGCGCTGTTTTTAAGCAGCCGCAACCTGCGCATCTCCGATAAGACGGTTCAGTGGCTGGTCAAACGCCATCTTGCGTTAGCAGGGCTTGAAGGAAGAGGGTATTCGACGCATAAACTGAGACATACTGCGGCAACTCTTATGTATAATTACGGCGATGTCGACGTTATGACTTTGAAAGATATTCTGGGTCATGAGCAGTTGAATACTACTCAGATATATACCCATGTTTCGAATGAAAAAATGGCGGATGCAATGTCAAATAATCCGCTGGCAAATATCAAAAAAAACAAGAACGAATAAAATAGCTATGCAAACGGTAACAATTAAAATAACTAACTATGATGTATACGAAAACGGCAGAGTAAAGCTGTCTTCTTTGATGAGGTATATGCAGCAGCTCGCACGCGACGACTGCGATTCGTACGGTGCGACCTACTCTGCGCTGAGAAACGATAATATGGTGTTCGTCATAACAAATTTTGCGATCTCCTTTGATCAGGATGTTTTTGACGAAGATGTATTGGAATTAAGTACGTGCAACAATTCGATCCACGGCGTTACGTTTGAAAGACGCTTTGTGGCAAAAAAAGACGGTGTTCAGGTGTTTTCCGCCGTAACCGATTGGGTTCTCATGGATTTCACGGCTCGGAAAGTTTTGCGTCCTTCGGCAATGAGATATGCGCTCGTTCAGGAGCATAAAATGGATTCGCCGCTTGAT
>CAZVSW010000124.1:734-5465 GCA_964630005.1 uncultured Ruminococcus sp.
TGATACCAAGCGACGCATCGCACCTCCTGAGGGCGGCAGTCAAACAACTCATACCGTAAAATACACAGAACTTGACGAAAACAGACACCTGAATAACACGGTATATGCAGATATTCTTGTCGATAATCTTGCCACAGAAGTGCCTGATAAGAGAATAGATACCTGCTTCCTGAATTTCAATGCCGAGGCAAGCCTTGGCGATCAGCTGTCCGTTGTCTCTGATTTTTGTGACGGTGTGTACCGTTCGGCCGGCACGAACACAAAGAACGGAAAGAATTGCTATACGGCGGAGCTTAAATTTTACGGTGATTAATAATGGCAGATAGCAAACGAATTATCGCTACAAACAGAAAAGCGTATCACGATTATTTCGTTGAAGATACATTTGAAACGGGCTTGGCTCTTTCCGGAACGGAAGTGAAATCGCTTCGCCAGGGGCAGGTCAATATGAAGGATTGCTTTGCAAAGATAGACGGCGGTGAAATAAAAATAATCGGTATGCATATAAGCCCCTATGAAAAGGGTAATATATTCAATCGGGAACCCTACCGCGAACGCAAGCTGCTTATGCACAAAAGGGAAATAATGAAGCTTCTCGGACTTGTGGGAAAACAGGGCTATTCGCTCATCCCGCTTTCGCTGTACTTTTCCGGTAAGTGGGTCAAATGCGAGCTTGGGCTTTGTAAGGGCAAAAAGCTTTATGACAAGCGCGAGGCAGAAGCCGTAAAAACGGCAAACCGCGACATAGAACGCGCTACAGCTCGTGATTATTAATTAATTCACGGTTGATTAATTGTCTTATTTGTGCTATACTGAATTGGCAGAAATTCTTTGACGGGTTTTATGCCAAAAATGGGGGCGTAAAGGTTTCGACGGGGATTTTGAAGTAGGATAAGCGGGCAGAAGCGCGCAGCTTCTATAAAATGCGCAATTTAAAATTAAACGCTAACAATAATAAATTAGCTTACGCTGCCTAATTAGCAGCGCGTCGCACCGGAGAGTACTGCGGCTTCGGATGCGGCGTCACTTAGCAGTGAACGTGAATATGCTTAAGCTTTGCGGCATGTCATGACTTTATGAAGCTACCCGACTGTGAAGAGTGCCGTTTCCCGGCATGGAAGGGGAATTCAAATAAACGGATGCGCCCGGAGAAAATCTTATGAATGAATTTTCGGACAGGGGTTCGATTCCCCTCGCCTCCACCAAAAAAACTCGTCATTGACGAGTTTTTTTAATGAAATAAATCCACTGCGTGGATTTGTGAAATGCGTTTCGCGCGTGAAATATGGCTTCGCCATGTGAAATGCCTGCGGGCATGAGTGGATTTGTTTTATTTCATTTTCTGCGCGGCAGAAAATTTCATAATGACTGAAAGTCATTATTTTCACATCGAGCGTAGCGAGATATTTCATTAGCATATTACGAGATCCAAAACCATCTGCCAAAAATGCAATTCGATCTTTTTCGTAGCCGCATCACAGCACGGAAGGCTGGGCAGCCAATCATCGGGGAAGTTCCGATGAAACCGTATCTTTATCACACGATGGCGAGTTCGGCTATGGCTCTTTGCCTCCATTTAAAAAGGCAATTTTTGACAGAAAATTGTCGTTTCTTTCTTTATTTATGAAGTGCAATGTGACATATAAATTTTTGTAATAGACATAGGACGTAAAACAATGGACAACAAAACTGAAAAAATCACCGATAAGTTTAATATCGCGGAATATGAAGGCCTTCGTAGTGAGATCAATTCTGTACAAGAGCAACAGCGGAACATGTTGATTACTATGTATACGCTGTTTGTTGCATTGTTTGTATTGGCGGTCGAGACTTCATCATTCTATATCCTTTTAACATCGTATTTTATATTAATTCCATTTCAATGCATTATAAATAAGCAAAACTGGTCCGTTCAAAAAATCTCTTTATACATAGTGTGCTTTTTTGAAGAGAATAACGCAAACATCCATTGGGAAGGGCTGCACTCATACCCCGAGTACAAGGAATATTTTAAACATCATGGTGACGAGCAACTGATTCACTATATCGGAACGTCAATACTGGCAGCTATAGCATCTCTGTCTTTTATTTGCGAGCGCATTTATTCCATTATGAATAATAATAGCGGTGATCTGATCTTTGATATAGTTTTGATTTGCGTTTCCATCGTATTGTTTGCTATACTTCTCAGAATCAATTTGAAATACAAAAAAGATTATACACAAGAGCTTCGTAAAATAATGAACTCTTATAAAGACTATCTGAACACAAAAGAATAGGTGTTGTATCAAAGCTCAAGAGCAAGGTATCATAATGGCGAGTCTATGCAAGGCTTAAATATATCTGCTTTTGCCGCAATAAAAATATAGGGGATTTAGTTATGGAATCAACTAAAATGACGAAAAAGGAATTACTGAAAAGGTACGTTTTGCTTGTCATAGGACTGTTCTTTTCCGCTGTAGGAGTTGCGGTTACGAAACGCGGCGATCTCGGAGTTTCGCCGATTTCTTCGGTAGCAAATATTGTGGCGGAGAGGTTTACCTTTTTCAGCTTGGGAAATTGGCTTATTGTATGGAACTGCGTAATGATCGTCGGGCAGATAATTATATTGAGAAAGAAATTCAATCTAATTCAGTTGCTGCAAATTCCGCTTTCATTTTTGTTCGGCTGGTTTACTGATTTCGGAGTGTGGATCACTTCATTTATCCCCGCCGACGTTTATGCCGTAAGGCTGTTGATGGTAGTGATCGGGACGGTTATTTTGGGGTTTGGAATCACTCTTTGTGTGATAGCGAACGTTGTTATGAATTCCGGGGAAGCGTTTGTTAAAGCTATTTCGGACACAATACATAAGGGTTTCGGCAATGTTAAAATAGCCTTCGATATAAGCTGTGTGATTACGGCTGTCATTCTTTCGCTGTTGTTTTTTGATTTTAAGCTTGTCGGAACGCGCGAGGGAACGTTTATTGCGGCGATCTGCACGGGTTTGGTTGTGAAATTTTTTTCAAAAATCCTTCGCGATCCCGTAACAAAGCTCTTGACGGGAGCAGAGACCAAGCAAGACAATAAGGGGTGATTTGAATGAACTATATACAGATTACTTCTGAGGCAGATAGTGATATCCCATACATTATTTCTATTCACAAGCTTCCGGAAATATCGCGCTTTATAAGCATAAATGAAAAGAATTATTTTCACTATGTGACAACAACAGAAAATGTATTTTATTTTAAGGTGTATAAATACGACGATCTGGTTGCGGCGCTGCACTGCGAATTACTTGATAATGTTATTTATTTGAGCATTTTGGTAATGCCCGAATTTCAAAGGCAAGGCGTCGGAACAGCCATCCTTTCTGATATTCAGAGCGCGGTGATTCCGATTGCGTTCACACAGATAAAGGTCTCGATAGATAAGTCAAACGTCCCGTCGCTGAGATTGTTTATGAAAATGGGTTTTAAAAAGACCTCTGAAGATGATGAATTGATAGATCTTACTTGGTCTGTTGAAGCTTAAATCAACTTGCGGTTGAGCCAAGACGCTTTTATATGAGCATGTATACAGTTGTTTTTTGCCGAATCACTATTTATAATATGTGTATCGCATCCACGAATGAGCAAGAATAAGTATTACAGGAGGAAACACATGTTTAACCAAGTTGATTTCGGAAAAAAGGTAAGATTACTTCGTTTGAACAAAAAGATCTCTCAAAAAGAAATGGCGTTCAAGATAGGCGTTTCGGAGCAGGCGGTATCAAAATGGGAGAATGGAGAATGCTTGCCGGATGTTTATAATCTGAAGCTGTTAGCGCAGATTCTTCATGTGTCTGTAGATGAATTACTGGATATAGACGTCTGCGAGCAGGAAAAAGTTGTTGAAACCATTACTGTTGGCGGAGCTTGCTTTGAAATAGTCAAAAAACCCGAGACAATATTTGCCGGAAAGATCGTATATGCGAAGGATTTCCCGGACTTTCAAAGCTTTGATTCGGGCATATCTTCCGTGAAGGAAGAGGATAAAATGATTGCTTTTGGCAGATTAAACGAGCCCGCGTTACCGATCTGTGACATAAACTTGAGCGTAAATTTTTGGCTTGATTACAGAGAGCGCGCATACGGATTTGTGAGAACGGTAATGACAGATAAACAGCCGGAAGGCATAGACGTTTTTAAAATGCCTGCGTCGTTGTTTATCCGTGCGTATACCGACAAACAAACATCACGGCTTCTCAGTAAGGAACAATGTGAAATATGGGAACTTTTTGCATATATCAGAGATTGGTTCATGCCGGCACACGGTTTTAGCATGGCTCAAAACGGAGCGCAGGAACTGGAAGTGTTTGATACGTTTGAGCATACGCTGGGATATGCCTATGTCCCGGTTGTCAGAGCAATGAACTGAGTGCAAAAACAGCAGGTAAGGTGTTGCACTTTACCTGCTCAGAATGAAGACAAAGTCATGTGTAAAAGAAAGAGGGGTTCGGGGAGAAAATCAGCCGAAGGCTGTTGTCTCCCTGAATATAATAAAAATCCGTTTTTTTCGCGATTCACTCGTGGAAAAAACACCCTAAGGCGAGCTACGCGAGCACCCGCGTCGCGGGGAGTGCTAAAAATGCCGACAATTTTGTGCAAAGACGCAAAGAATTGATGTGAAAAACCGCCTACAGTTAAGAAACTGAGGCGGCATTTTTTAAAGCGGCGGCAAGCGCGAGAAAAGGAAAAGTGGTTCGCG
>CAZVSW010000125.1:0-5459 GCA_964630005.1 uncultured Ruminococcus sp.
AGAAAATAGCAGCTTTTCCACTGTGGACTTTGTAAAGCGGGCAATTACCTATTTCGGATATGCTCCGAATACAATTCAGACCGATAACGGTGCGGAATTTACTCATTTTACAAAGACGAACGGGTTCACCCGTTTGATGTTTTCTGTAATCACTGCCACATAGAACATAAGCTGATTCGTCCGAGAACACCGTGGCATAACGGGAAAGTTGAGAGAAGCCACCGGAACGATCAAGAGCGCTTCTACAACTATTTGAGCTTCTACTCCTATAACGACCTTCAGGAGCAAATGAAACGATATCTCAGACGCGCCAACAATATTCCCATGGCGGTTCTCGGCTGGAAATCAGCGAATCAAAAGCAAGTCGAGCTCGGCGGACTCTGACGCGCGCCGCCCGGTGGGCTTCATTCGTTCAGGTTCCGCTTCGCTCCACCCTCCCTTACTCTCCCCACCGGGCGTATACTATAGCTTACATACTCAATTATTTTTTGAATTCCTTGGTCTCACATCATTGACAAATGTAAAAATTGAATCAACCATTAGTTGAATGACCATATTTATGGACTTAATTCTCGGAGATTATGGAAAGCTCTTATGGAAACATCTTGCCATAATGGCCTTTTCGATATTTTGGGCAATATTAACAGACTTCTTTGAACACCGGCAAAGCCGGTGGCTTGCTCAGAGCCCTGTAAGGGCATAATACCGGCAGGGCTGAAAGCCCTCCGAATCGTCTGCCAACCGCAAGCGGTCTCAAGCTACCGCTAAAGCGGTTGGCTATTTTTGGTTACTGAAAACCACCAGCTTAGCTGGTGGTTTTCAGTAACCAAAAAATCGAGTGTCCATAACTCAAAACCGTTATGAACACCCGATATGGTACGGGTGTTCATAACGGTTTTGATTAAACATAGGAAGAACAAGCCGTAACACACATATTTTGCACTCAAACCGCCTATTTTCGTTCCTTCAAACACAAAAACGGAGGAATTTATAATGAAAAACGAAATTACTTACACAGAAATCAACGGCATCAACTACCCGAACCTTTACTTGCCGGAGCAACCGAATATTAACATAGGAAAATATGGTCAAATGCGACTTGACTTCTTGAAGAAGCACCGCAGAGGCACATACACAACCCTTTTGACCGAAAACAAACTTGCCGAACACTTATCGGCAACCGACGAGGAAGCTCGCTCTATGGTAGATAACTTGATTGCAGAATTAGCTCAAAAGTGTGGCATTGACGAAAGCTTGAAAGCTACAAACTCTCTTATTTGGGCACAAGAAATGAATAATTGCAAAGCATCCGCTGAGGAAGTTGTTCTCCGGGAGGTGATTTACAGATGAAATCTGCACAGAACGTAAAAATGATGCTTGAGATGCTGGCAGAATAAAATTGCATAACTTAAACAGCCCGTAACATTGAATTTGTTCTTTGCTACGGGCTGTTTTTGAAGTATTATTTTTAGATAATAATATTGAAATTTCGACTTTTTTGTGCTATAATAAAAGGCAGGTAGAATAGATATGCAAAAACGCCCATTCTGGCGATGATTTTATAAAACGGAGGAACAGATATGGCAGTCACTTACAGAAAGCTGTGGCATATGCTTATTGACCGCAAAATGAAAAAGAAAGAGCTTGAAGCATCAGCAGGTTTGATGCATTATGCTATCACCGCCCAAGCAACATTGAAAGAATATTCTCTTATGGAGGTGCAGCATGGCTATACCCAAAATTAACGAGCAGGACATCCTTAAGGCTTTACAGTATATCGATGAACACGGTGTTCCGTCTCATAATCAAAGCACGAAGTATGAACTTGTTTCCGAGGACGGCAAGAGATATCCTCCGAAATATGTGATTGCCGTGGCATATCACATTGCAAACGACTCCGAAATTTCAACGGAGGGTTATAACGCCGTGGAAGCAAAGGGATTCTTCGAGAGTCACGGATTCACAATCGAAACGAAGCAACAGGAGAAATTCGAGTTATCCATTACCGCCGACAGCGTTGAATCTACCGATGAACGCTTTACAATGGATAATTTGAGTCTCGGCGATAATTACAAGCCTCTCGATGCCTATTTCAAGAAGGCAACCGGCGAAGTAATCAAACGCTCATACAGCAAGGGTGAAAGACGGAACTCTAACCAGACCATGCCGCGCATCGCCTGCCAGTTATTTGAAAAGCAGATTTCCGGGCTGTCGGTTGAGGAAAAAGAGGGGTTCCCGGTCTGCCGATACAATCCCGACAGCGAATTGATCTGTGGTATCTATGCGAGTGTGGAAGAATTCAAGAAACACCGAAATACCATCGAGTATCTGACATACGGTTATGACAATGGCAGACAGTTTGTCCTGTATTGCTGGAACATCTTTTCTACGATTACTTTTGTGCAGGAGTGCTTGAAGCGTTTCGGCGAACCTGGAGATCAGTTTATCCTCACATACAGGGAAAAGGATGAGAAAGAAACGGAAGCTGCGGAGACTTCGGCACAAGAGGAACTCGTACAGCAGTTCAAAGGTTACAGAAACCCGTTTTCTTCTATGTTGATTGAATCGAAGAATTTGATTTTCAGAGGTGCCCCCGGTACCGGCAAGTCCTATCTTTCAAAGGAAATCGCTACGGATATTATCAGCGATGGCTATTTTGACGATTACACGCTTCTCTCCGATGAGCAGAAAAAGCAGGTGGAATTTGTACAGTTCCACCCGAGCTATGACTACTCTGATTTCGTTGAAGGTCTAAGACCGAGGGTAAATGATGACGGCACAATGGGATTCGAGCTTCAAGATGGTATTTTCAAGAAGTTTGTAGCCCGTGCCAGAAAGAACTCCGAGGATTCCCAAAAATCAAGGGAAACCATTGAAAAAGAGCTATCAGTGCAGGAATCCTTGACCGAGTTCTTTACGAGTCTCGAACTCGGCGTGGATACATTCAAAACGATCAACGGTAATGAGTTCACTATCACAAGCGTGGACGATGCACACATTTATATTTCCATTCCCGGAAATGCGACAGTAAACAAGCTCACGCTGAACCTGGATGAAATCCGAAGAATGCTTGAGTCTGGGCAGAAGTTTGACAGGATAAAAGATGTAACAACATTCTTCGGAAAGACATTCGCAACACAAGGGTATTCCTACGACTTTGCTATTTATAAAGCTATCCGTGCCAAAAAAAGTGCCGCTTCAAAAGCAAAGGCAAAGCAGACAGAACTGAAAAAATACATTTTCATTATCGATGAAATCAACCGCGGAGAAATATCAAAGATATTCGGAGAACTGTTCTTTGCCATTGACCCCGGATATCGCGGCAAAGCCGGAGAAATTTCCACGCAGTATGCAAATCTGCACACCGACCCTGACGAAAAGTTTTATATCCCGGAGAATGTCTACATTATCGGTACCATGAACGACATTGACCGCTCCGTGGACAGTTTCGATTTTGCTATGCGCCGGCGCTTCCGCTTTGTCGAACTTCGGGCGGATGAGCGTCTTGAGATGCTCGCGCTCCTGGAAGATGAAGATTTGGAAGCCGAGGCAATCAGGAGAATGGCTGCGCTCAATAAAGAAATCGCAAATGTTGAGGATTTGAATGAGAACTACCAAATCGGTGCGTCTTACTTCCTGAAGCTGAAAACACTCACCTTTGACCAGCTTTGGACTGATTACCTTCAGCCGCTTCTGCAGGAATATGTTCAGGGGATGTATGATGAGGAAGGTCTCATGAACAAATTTGCGAAAGCATACGGGTATCAGAAGCCCGCAGAAGGTGATGTGAATGAAACTACTCAAAATCAAGGATAATTCACAACATAAAAAAGATGCCTTTTCTGATATTGCCGGTCTGACAGGAAAAATTGCCGACAAAACGCTGGAGCAGCTTGAGCGCGAGGGCGTGTTCGTATTCCCGGAATATATTGATGATGCCGAGGATATCACACGGGATCAGATGATACTCCAAAGCGTTAATGACTCATTTCGTTCCGGCAATGTAATGGGGTTTCTCGGATGCGGAAATGAGCGGCTTATCATTGAGTCTCGGTTCAGCGGCGAAGAGGATGATTACTTTTTTCAGTATCTTCTCGACAGGGTGTTAGACTTTCCAAATCTTGTTGATTTGGAGACTGACGCCAACCAGGATAACAGGCTGTTTAATTTTCTGCTGTTCCTGTTTCCGTATTACCTCAAGACAGCAATGCGAAAAGGTCTCTTCAAAAAATATATCCGCCATAACTACAATGACGGCAATGTGAAAGGTACTATCGACGTTGCACGGCACATCGAGAAAAACACTCCTTTTACCGGGAATGTCGCATATAGCCAGCGGGAGTTTTCCTACGACAACAGCTTGATGGAATTGGTGCGGCACACCGTAGAATTCATCAAGCGAAAACCGTATGGAAACAAAATTCTCGTCAAAGTCAAGGACGAGGTAAAACTGGTCATAGATGCAACTCCCGGATACGAGGCATACGACAGGCAGCGTATTATTGAACAGAATAAAAAGAATGCAGTTCGCCACGCCTATTTTAGGGAGTACCTCGCATTGCAAAGATTGTGCGTTCTCATTCTGCGACATCAGAAGCATCAGATCGGTTCTGGCTCAAAGCTGATATACGGCATCCTGTTTGACGGTGCCTGGTTGTGGGAGGAATATGTCAATTCTCTGATTGGGGATACCTTCTATCATCCTATGAATAAAGGCGGCAAAGGAGCCCAGCGTTTGTTTGAAGGGAACATCGGACTCATCTACCCAGACTTTATCAGCCGGGATAACGAAGCCCGCATCATCGCTGATGCCAAGTATAAACCGATTGACAACATCGGAAACCGAGACTATTTACAGGTACTGGCTTATATGTTTCGATTTGACGCAAAGGCAGGTTTTTATTTCTACCCAGAAGCAGAGGGTTCGGGTGACTTGAAATTGCGGATGAATCAAGGCTCAACTTACGAATCAAATGTTATGCCCCGTAACGATATTAGCATTACAAAACACGGATTGAAAATCCCTGCGGACGCAGTAGATTACGATGGGTTTGCCGCAAGGATGAGAATCAATGAGCAGGAATTTGTTCAAGCATTTTCCTAATAATCCGAGCGAAAAAACCTTTACACGGTAGCCGTATTTCGTGTAAAAGTGGGTTCACCCTTTGCGGCGAAGCACCGCAGAGGTACATACACCACCCTTTTGACTGAAAACAAACTTGCCGAACACTTATCGGCAACCGACAAGGAAGCTCGTTCTATGGTAGATAACTTGATTGCAGAGTTAGCCAAAAAGCGTGAAATTAACGAAAACTTGAAAGCCTCAAATCCTCTTTTTTGGACACAAGAAATGAACAACTGCAAAGTATCCGCCGAGGAAGTTGTTCTCCGGGAGGTGATCTGTAGATGAAATCTGCACAGAACGTAAAAATGATGCTTGAGATGCTGGCAGAATAAAA
>CAZVSW010000126.1:0-5408 GCA_964630005.1 uncultured Ruminococcus sp.
CGTGTTGAATTATTGATGATAAAATATGATAAAACATAGAAAGGCGGTGTCCAAGGTATGATAATAATTGTGCTTTTTAAATATGCGCGTGTGTTTATCGCAAAATATGCACCGAATATCGGGTCTCGACTGATTTGGCTGTAGCACACGCGGGAGTTTTAATGCTTTCGCGTTTTTTGTTTGAATTTGTTCCCTCAATCAATTATTTGTAGTCAATAATTAATTAAAACTGATGATTACAATGGTTTATAGACCCAATGGAAAATAATAAATCAGCAAATGCAAGCCGCGTTATATATGGTATGAAGGCGATGTTTTCGCAAAATTGAAATAAGGAGATAACAAAATGAAAAGAAAAAGCAAAGCAATCGTAATACTGATTTCTTTATTGATATTCATTATTTGCGCTTTTAGCATATCAGTTGTGGCGAATTATTTTAAAAAATCCGATCCTATACCCGAAGGTGATGCATACGGAGCTTATTATGACGATTCCGCTTCAAAGATAAAGGAAAAGAATATTAAATTTGATTCAGAAGAAATCACTTTGAAATATATCAGAACAGAAAATCTGAAAGAAAAACCAGTTGCAAAGCGTGCTGACAGCTACGGCACGTATGATATTTATACCGACAATAATCAAACGGAATATCTGTTCTTGTTAAACACAGATGTTTGTTGCGGCTTTAAGATGAGTACAGTCGGCGTGGCAACACTTGCGAAAGATGCTGTAAGCCGGGAGGAAGCCCTTTCTATATCAAATGAATTCCTGCAAAAAATGAGAACAAACAATGGAAATTATGAGTTGAAATCCTGCGTATACAGTGATTTGGCCGGATATTATGACATAGAATATTCATTTTCGACCTGCGGATATAAAACTGATAATGTTTTCAGAGTTTGGGTTAATGCTCAGGGAGAAGTTACGTCTTTTTCGGAATTCAATTATATGCGATATGATAATCTGAATATAGATGCAAAAAAGTACGCTTCTGCCTTTAATAAGCTTGATTCCGCCATGTCAAAAGCTGTAAAAAATACTGACTTTGAGATAATTGATGAGTACATTTCTATTGACGATTCGGGAAAATTGATTCTCGTAAGGGATATAAATGCAGATTCAGCTGATGATATCATACAGTGCGTCCAACCGATTAAATAGATATTTATAATCTTTTATACTTTTAGTGGGATTACTGATTCGCAGGATTTTTGTACGAGGACGAATTATTGTTGGTTGGAGTTTTGGATATATAACTGCTTCGGAACGTCTGAAGTGGGACGAAATAGTGTTTTTTCAAGAGATCGGGATTCCGGTCTCTTGATTTTATTTCGGGGGAAATGTACCGCTTATTATTGGCTGTTAAGTCTCCTGCGCTGACCGCCCGGCATCCTTTCTTACTTTTTGCTTCCCGTCATTGATAATTCAACACTTACAGACATAATTTTTAAAGAAAAATCCTTGCCTTTTTCATGTTACTATGATATAATAACACGATACAGTAGGCTGTAAAAGGGGATGGTTTACTCTGTTCGGATATGTAAAGCCGAGACCGGGCGAATTGCTGGTCAAGGAATTTGAGCTTTATAAAGCCGCTTACTGCGGTCTTTGTATCGAGGGCGGGCGGACCGTCTCGCGTCTGACACGTTTTTTGTTAAATGACGATTTCGTCTTTCTTTGCCTGCTTCGCATGTCTGTTACGGGCGTTAGACCCAAGGTCGAAAAGCGCCGCTGTCCTTTTAAGCTTTCTAAAAAAAATGTACTTGCCGATAACGAATGCATTACATATGCCTGCGCGGCTTTTGCTGTTTTGACATATGAAAAGGCGCTGGATGATATTAATGATTCTGCCGGGCTTAAACGTTTTCTGAAACGTATGGCTTTGCCATATTTCAACGCCATGAACAAGCGCGCGTCAAAGCTTTATCCAAACCTTCCGTCCATTGCTTCCAAGCGGCTGAAAAGACTTTCCGAAATAGAAAAAGGCGGCAACTCTTCCATTGACGAAGCGGCGCAGCCGTTTGCCGAGCTTGTCGGCGATTTTTGCGCCGAAGGCGTTACGGGCGCAGAAAAACGTATTTTGTACGAATGCGGTTATCATCTCGGACGTTATATCTATCTGATCGACGCATATGAAGATTGCGCCGAGGATGAAAAAAACAGGGAATTCAACTGCCTTTTATGTGAATTCGGGTCTGCCGATAAGGTTTCGGAGGCGTCGGACGTCATTCATCAGACGCTTTGCGACAGCATGAATGCGCTGTGCCGCGCTTTCGCCCTTGCGGGGGACAGCGGATATGATTCACTTATATATAACATTGCGCGTTACGGGAGCGAGGACGCTTTCAGGCGGTGCGAGTTGGCATCTCGCTCTTCCAAGCGTGTGAAAGGAAAAATAAATGACCGATCCTTATAAAGTTCTCGGAGTTTCTCCGAGCGCTACTGACGAAGAAGTTAAAAAGGCGTATTACGCTTTGGCAAAAAAATATCATCCGGATGCATATCGCGACAATCCGCTTAAAGATCTTGCCGACGAAAAAATGAAGCAGATAAACGAAGCGTACGACACGGTCACCAAACAGCGTCAAAAAGCCGCAAACAGCGGCAGTCAGAGCTCATATGGCTCATACGGCAACAACGGCGAAAGCGCATATTCGCAGGGGTCTGTTTTTTACCGCGTGCGCTCGCTTATAAATCTCGGACGGTACAGCGAGGCTGAGATAGTGCTTTCGAGCGATCAGTCGGTAAGAGGCACCGCCGAGTGGTATTTTCTGAACGGGCTTATTGCTTTTCACAAGGGAGCAATGTACGAGGCTCGTACTTCGTTTGAAACCGCCTGCCGTATGGCGCCCGAAAACGCCGAATATGCTTCTGTGCTTGCCAAAATGAACAGCGTTAATAACACCGATTACGATACGTTCGACAGAACTACGGGCTGTTCGGGCTGCGATATATGTACTGGGCTGTTATGCATGAATATATGCTGCGGCTGCTGCCGCAGATAGCGATCGGAATCTTATATGGGATATTTACAGAAATCACGAACCCGTGCCCGCGCAGTGGCGCTTGGCGGAATGTTTTCCGCATTGTCTGTGGCGATCATGTCCATCGGTAGCATAATTCCGTCTCTCGACATGTCGTCGGCTTTTATAGCCGGAATCGTCATTATAGTCGCACGGATCGAAATCAACCGTACCGCGCCGATATCGGTCTATTTTGTGGCGGGCATACTGTCGCTTATCCTGCTCCCCAACCGTTTTGCGGCGATATGCTTCATGTGTCACTATGGGCTTTACCCTATCGTTAAGGAATATATAGAACGTTTGCGCGTCAAGCCGCTCAAATGGGCGATAAAGATAGCCGTTTTTCTCGCTATGTACACGGTTATGATAAAACTGGGCGAATATTTTACCATCGCGACCGACGACATACTGGAAGTTACCGAACCGGTGCTGTATGCGATCGGACTTGTTACATCAATCATATACGACTTCTTCCTTACCATCGTTGTAACGAGATACGACGTGCTTGTGAAGAGGCTTAAAGGTAAAAATAAAACACAATAACTCGTTAGAGGTGCAAAATGGCAAAGAGTATGACCGGCTACGGAAGAAGCCGCAGCCTTATAGACGGAAAGGATATCACCTTTGAGGTGAAGTCCGTTAATAACCGTTTCCTCGATCTCAACATAAAAATGAACCGTCTCTATAATCCGCTTGAAGACAGGATAAAACAGCTCGTAAGAAAGTATACTACCCGCGGTAAGGTGGATGTCTGTCTTTATGTCGATAATATAGAAGGCGACAAAACAGAGCTTTCGGTAAACCGTGAATTTGTTGAAAGCTATGTGCGCCAGCTTGAAGGAATTATCGATGAATATGATCTGAACGACGGTATCGGTATAGAAGTTATCGCTTCGCGCCCCGAGACATTTATCTCAAAAAAGGCCGACGAGGATATGGAAGCCGCCTGGGCGTCGATCGAGCCGGTTGCGGTTGCGGCTCTTAAGGAGTTTTATGCAATGCGCAGTACGGAAGGGGAAAAGCTTAAGGAAGATATCCTTATGCGCATAGCCAAGCTTGAAAAAATCAGGGAAGAAATATCTGTGCTTGCACCGGCGGCGGTCGCAACAGCCAACGCAAGAATGAAGCAGCGCATCGAAGAACTTCTCGGCGCTGTGACTGTCGACGAAGCGAGGCTTCTGAATGAGTGTGCGATATACGCCGATAAGGCCGACATCACCGAAGAGCTTGTGCGTCTCGGCAGCCATTTCACCCAACTGAAAAAGCTTCTTGATAAAGATGATAATATCGGAAAAACAGTCGATTTTCTTCTTCAGGAAACAAACCGTGAGATAAACACCATCGGCTCGAAATCTGCGGATATTTCAATTGCCAACCTCGTGGTAGAGGTAAAGAGCGAGCTTGAAAAGATCCGCGAACAGATTCAGAATATCGAATAAGACGGAGGCTTCATGAAGCTAATTGATATCGGATTCGGCAATACGGTAAACGCCGATCGAATCGTCTGCGTTGTTTCGCCCGAATCGCTACCGGTGCGCAGACTTATTCAGGATGCAAAAAATATAAATCGGGTCATCGATGTTACCTGCGGAAAAAAGACAAAGTCGGTCATAGTCACCGACAGCGAACATATAATTCTCTCTGCCGATGAGGTGGAACAGCTTATGGGGAGGTTTAACGGTAATGAATAAGGGATTGCTTTTGATTATTTCCGGACCGTCGGGCTCTGGAAAGGGTACTGTTCTCAAGGAGCTCATGAAAGACAATGATAAATATATTTTCTCGATTTCCGCAACGACCCGTGAAAAAAGACCGGACGAGCAGCACGCCGTTGACTACTTTTTTATAGGACGCGATGAGTTCGAAGAAAAGATACGCGTCGGCGATATGCTTGAATACACGACCTATTCGGGTAACTATTACGGAACGCCGAGGCAGTTTATCGTCGATTCTATGAATGCCGGAAAGAACGTGATTCTCGAGATTGAAACATGCGGCGCAATGAACGTTAAAAAGCTTTTCCCGGAGGCTGTATTGATCTTTATCTGCACGGAAACGTTTTCCGGGCTTGAGGCAAGACTCAGGGGAAGGGGAACGGAAACCGAAGAGAAGATTCAGAAGCGTCTGGATACCGCCAAGCGCGAAGTCGTGCTTGTACCGAAATACGACTATCTTATTATAAACAAAGATAACGCCGCTGGCGAATCGGTCGAAAAGCTTCGCCGTATTGTTGAGATTGAAACCGATAAGCTTAATAAGATCGGCTTCGCAGAAAACTTTTTAAATAACTAATTATTTTTTACGGAGATAATAAATATGATACTTCATCCTACTGTACAAGAGCTTACAAACATGAAAAAGGTTAACCGCTATACGGCAGTTAT
>CAZVSW010000127.1:0-5390 GCA_964630005.1 uncultured Ruminococcus sp.
TATATGGCAGTTGCCTGCGCCGGTTTCGATGACGGGAACTTCTGCGTTGTCGGTGACCGAGCGTATGAGACCCTTGCCTCCGCGCGGGATGAGAAGATCGATATATCCCTTGGCGCGCATCAATGCCGTAGAAGATTCGCGCGAGGTATCTTCAATAAGCTGTACCGCGTCGCGGGACAGTCCGCAAGCTTCGAGTGAATTTTTAATGATGTTTGTGATAGCGATATTGGAATTGATAGCGTCGCTTCCGCCTCTGAGGACAACGCCGTTTCCGCTTTTTATGCAGAGCGCGGCCGCGTCGGCGGTTACGTTGGGACGCGCTTCATATATGATACCGATGACGCCGAGCGGCACGTGAACGCGCTTTATCTCAAGCCCGTTCGGGCGGGTCCAGACATCTCCGCCGCCAAGCGGATCGGGAAGAGAAGCGACGTGGCGCATTCCCGCCGCAATATCGGCGATCCGCGCTTCATTAAGCGTCAGACGGTCGATAAACGACTTTTTCATGTCGTTTTGCTCCGCTCTTACAAGATCCTTGGCATTTTCTTCGATGATTTCTGCCGACGACTGTTCAAGTGCGTCTGCGGCGGTGAGCAACACCTTATTTCTGAGTGCTGTATCCGAATTTGCAAGGCTTAAAGAGGCTTTTCTGCAACTTGTGCAAAGCTCGTTTATATTCATTCTGTTTCCTCCGCTTCAAAATATGTACCTTTGAAGTTGCCGTCAAAGATATCATAGAGTATTTCGGGATTTGCTCCGTTGACGATTATCATGGGGATTCCGTGGCGTACGGCAGATTCAGCGGCTTGAAGCTTGGTGACCATTCCGCCCGTACCTCTTTTTGAGCCTGCGCCGCCGGCGTAGCTTTTGATGGTTTCGTCGATCTTGGGAACATATTCCAAAAGCTTTGCGTCGGAGTATTCGCGCGGGTTTTTGTCATATAAACCGTCTATATCGCTCATGTTTATAATGAGCTCGGCGTTGACCAGACGCGCCACCGAGGTTGCGAGCGTATCGTTACTGCCGAAGGTGATCTGCTCGTTTGAGAGCGTATCGTTTTCGTTGACGATGGGTATACAGCCGAACGATATGATCGTGTTGATAGTGCTGCGGGCCGAATCGCGGCGAGGGATGTCGTCAACCACGTCTTTGTTCATGAGTATCTGCGCTATTTTATGACCGTACAGCGCGAAATTGCGGTCGTATATGTCGATAAGCTCGCACTGACCTACGGCGGCGCATGCCTGTTTTTCAACGGTAGTGAGCTGCTTACCGGCAAGATCGAGCTTGGCGAGTCCGCAGCCGATCGCACCTGATGATACAACCACAAGCTGCTTGCCGCTGTTTTGCAGATCGGCAAGGCATTTAACAAGCTTTTCTATCTTTCTGATGTTTAAAAGCCCGCTTTCGTGAGTAAGAGTGGACGTGCCGAGCTTGATGACGATTCTTTTCTTTGACGATAGATCAAATTTCATATATTTTTACCTTTATTTTGTCTTTTATATATGATATAATGTGAGTGTGAAAATGCCTTGCAAGCATTTTTACTCCATGATATGATTATATCATACCGGAAAAATTTTATATATAGGGATAATGCAGAAAAGGGGAATTAAAAATGTTGGTTCTTGCGTCAATGTCGCCAAGAAGGCGTGAAATACTGAATATGGCAGGTTATGAGTTTGTTGTAAAGCCTGCTGATGTTGATGAAAGCGTTCCGGAGGGAACGCCTCCCGATAAAGCGGTCGTAATGACTTCTGCAAAGAAAGCGGCGGCTGTTTCGGGGTGCTTTGGCAAAGACGATATTATCCTCGCGGCTGATACTGTTGTTTCAATCGACGGAGAGATAATCGGCAAGCCCTCTTCACCGGAAAACGCTTTTGATATCTTAAAGCGTCTTTCTGGAAGAACGCATACGGTATATACCGGCTACTGCATTATCAAGGGCGATATACATATCGGGGGAGCGGAGAGCACGGAGGTTACCTTCCGCGAGCTTGACGACGAAGATATACTCTCGTACGTTGAAAGCGGAGAGCCCATGGACAAAGCCGGAGCTTACGGGTTGCAGGGAAAGGCATGTTCGTTTGCCTCAAAGCTTTGCGGCGATTTCTTCAACGTGATCGGATTGCCGATATGCACAATCACCTCTCTGCTGAAAAAGCTGTAGCAGAATAATATTTTTGCCGGGGCAGAGATTTGAAAAGCATTTTTAATGAAATTGCGAACTTGGTATTGACAAACAAGCTTTTTGTTTGTATAATATTTACAAACCAACATATGAAAGGAATGTCAACATGAAAATCAGCAAAAGACTAACTTCGCTTTTCCTTGTTATGGCGCTCGTTGCGGCTTTGTTTGTTTTCCCAGCATCTGCCGAAGATACAAGAAAAGTTGTTAAAACAATCGATTTAGGTGACGGAATTGTTGCCAAAACTTATGAAATAACAGGTACATACGGCTCTACAGCCGGTAAGACAGTACCCGCTTCTTCGGTCGAGTTTAAGGCCGGGGACTATATCCCGGTTGCATACGCCTATAATGCAGGCTGGAGAAGCCTTCTTAAAACTCACTTTGAAAAGGCGCAGGAACGTTATGGCTATGAAGTTGTTGCCGCAATGAACGGTACGTTCTTTAGCATGTCCAACGGCTTCCTTAACAGTATGTATGTTTCAAACGGCAAGGTGGCGTGCGCTCACGCCGGTCTTACCGACAGCATGGTGGCTTTCATGCCCGACGGTTCTATCAAAACTGTTAACTCATGCCTTTCCTACCGTCTTGTTATTGACGGAGTAGAAGTTCCTAACGGACTTGGCTTTATTAACAAATACAACGATGCAGGTTCGTGGAGCAATCAGTTCTATTACTTTGACGCGTCATGCGGAACTAAATCCGACAGTTCCCAATGCGATGTTAACGGAATTGAGCTTATCTGCAAAAAGATCAATGACAGCGATCTCATTATCGGCGGTACTATGACCGCAGAGGTCGTTGAAGTCAAAAAAGATTCAAAGGGCAATGCGTTCAATGTTGACGATAAGTCTCTTACCGACGGCTTTGCACTGTTTGTAAAGAACGGTTCCAATAACCAGAAGTATGCCGACGTTCAGCCCGGCGCGATCATTGAGATCTCGGTCGAGGAAACGATCGAAGAATCACGTGAGATCATGGAAAACGCAAGCTCCGTTATTGCAAATATCGGCTGGCTTGTAAAAGACGGCGTTGATATGACCGCTAACGGCGGCACTATCGGCACGCATTCCGTAACTCTTTGCACCAGATGGACGGCTCTCGGCTTCAAGGATGACGGTACCGTTATCATGTTTACCACCGACAGCACCGAAGGCGTCGCCGGCGTAGCAATGCGCGATGTTGCAAAAAATCTCATGGAAATGGGATATACCAACGTCATCAGATTCGACGGCGGCGGTTCGTCCGCTATCTATGTAAAAGATGCCGGCGATGGTAATCCCGGTTATCTTACCGCATCGTCAAGATCCATCTCCGACTGCGTACTTCTTGTCAAAAAATCCTCCCTTGAGGATGCCGAAAAGACAGCTGCTCTTAAAGAGGCAATCGATTCAGCTGCAAAAACTCTTGAAAATGAACCTTCAAATATTCTGCTTAGATCGGCTTACGACACTGCTGTAAAGGCATATGGAGAAGGTCATCCCACATACGGCGAAGCCGTTCGCGCGCTTGCCGCTATTAACAGCGTCGGCAGTGTGACTGCAGAGCTTGATAAAGCTATATCTGCCGCCGAAAGAATAGTCTACACCAATTATACTGAGGCACAGCTTAAAAAGATCTACGAAGCATATAACTATGCGAAAGCCGTAAGATCGACCGCAAACGTTGCCGACGAGGCTATTGTTAAAGCGGCTGAGGATCTCAGAGCGGCGATCACTCTCCCAAAAGTTAATGTTGCTCTTAATAAGACCTATTCCGGTGTAGGTAGCTGGGGCGGATATGCAGGCAACCTTACTGACGGCGTCAGCGAGGGCGGCGACTATTCGCAGGACGTTTGGAATGGTATTAATACTGACCGCGGTGCGCTGAGCTCCTCCGTAACACTTGATCTCGGTCAGATTTACAGCATTAAAGGCGTTGCTACCACAGTGAATAACTGGGACGACGGCTGCGGTATCGCTTCTATATGCAAGCTTGTCGTTGAATTTTCAGCAGACGGCAATAGCTTCAAGAAGGTTGCCGAAATTACCGATAAGGAAAGACTCGGCTTCAAAGAAAAGCATTTCACTATCGACGTTCCCGAAGCTGTCGGCGATACCCGTTACATTCGTTACACCTATAACATTGACGAGAGTACCTACAAGACCTTCACCATGGTTTCCGAAATAGAAGCCTACGAAGGCGACCCCGGCGTTGAAAAAGAAGGCTTTGTTAATAATTTCAACACAAAGATCAGCACCGGTATGACCTCCATATTCACTCCGGACTTTGTGACCGACTTCTCAGATGGAACTGCCAACATCAAATGGACGCAGACCGCTTTCCTCGAATGGGATGCCGCTAAGCAGGGATATAAGGTCGTCGCAGTCAAGAGCCCCGACGGTAATGATGTGGGCACTCTTAAAGAGGGTCAGATAGCTATCGCTGTACATAGCTCTGAACTTACAGGCGATCCTGACGGCAGCAATGCAAACCGCGAATACCTGAAGACCAAGGCAATCGTAGGCGCTTATGTTGAATTCCACGGAATATATGTTGATAAACAGACGATCGGCGCAGGCGCTTACTTCAAGGTCGTTTCTGCGGCTGATTTCGATAAGACATATAACGGCGTTCTCGGCGATGTTAAGTACGATATTCCTCTTAAGGGCGAGGAAGATGCTGAAATCACCGGTCTTACCGTTGACGGAGACCTCATTACAGGCGTAAAGGCCGGCACAAAGCTTGACGATTTCAAGACCCATTTCAAGGGCGAAGTTGTCGTTGACGGTGCAACCTCCGCCGGACTCATCGTTACCGGCTGCAAGGTTACCTATGCAGGCAAGACATATACCGTTATCGTCAAGGGCGATGTTAACGGCGACGGCAAGATCAATGCATCCGACTATATTGCTGTAAGACTTCACATCCTTAAGACAAAGACGCTCACCGGTGCTTTTGAAACCGCAGCTCATGTAAAATCAGCTGTGGGCAAAGCTGTAACGGCAGCCGATTACATCAATATCAGACTTGCGATCCTTGGCGTTTCTGAGTTGAACTAACATTTTATAAAGCGGGCACGGGGCTAAAAACCCCGTGCTCAGCCTTAAAGCGAAGACAAACTACGTTTTTCTCCGCGAACCACTTTTCCTTTTCTCGCGCTTGTCGCCGCTCCACAAAAAGTGCCCGTCCCCGACGGGCACTTTTTGAACGCTCCCCGC
>CAZVSW010000128.1:0-5378 GCA_964630005.1 uncultured Ruminococcus sp.
TATGCCCGAGGGGCGAGGTGGTCATATTGGGGTCGACTGTTTTTATGCCCACGCACATTCCGGCGCGGTACATATCGCGAAGCAGTGCGTTGAACTGCTTGCTTATCTTATATTTAATATATACCTTGGCGATCAGCATGTCGTTCGTGGTGACATACATGATACTGCCGCCCGACTGTTCGAATTGTTCGTCCTTGGGGTTGGAGGGCGTTTCAAAGCGATAGCGGCGCAGGTAGGATCTTTTGCCGAGGAACATTTCGTTGCCGTCGATGACGACGCAGATGCCGTCCGAGGCGGATTCGATGAGACGCGCCGAGCGGTAATTGATATCGATGCCGGAGACCATGTTGGCGGTGACCTTTTTGAGCGGACCGCCGACAAATTTAAATACCTTTGTGAGGTCGCTGATGACGTGGTCGATGCGGTATTCGCCGTAGGTCTTGATGCTGATGATCCTGACTTCCGAGGAGGGATAAACTTCCGTATCGGCGAATGAGATAACGGACGCGTCCGCATATTCTTCGCCGACAGCGCGGCCGATGAGCGCCGAGCCGTGTTTTTTTGCGGTCAGGTTGGCTGAAATTGCGGGAAGGTTGATTATGAAGAAAGCGGAGACCGGCAGGGCGAACGCGGCGAGCTTTGTAAAAGCGGTGTATGCTTCATAGGACGGCTTGCCGAGATAGAGCTGAAGCCCGAAAAGGGCGCTTGCCGCAATGAGAATGAGCGCGATGAGGAAGCCGAAGAGGTCTTCGCCTTCGGGACGGCGGTTGATCCTTGAAAAGAAGCCGTCGACAAAATCGGAGCGCTTGACTGTATAAAGCTCGCTGTCGTCGAGCAGGTATTTATAAAATTCCGTGCCTTCGCGGGCGGTATTGCGAAGCTTTTCCGCGACATATTTCGGGTGTTGATCCGCGATTATTTTAAAACAGCCGGCGTCCTTGACGGCGGTCATGAAGTCTGTCAAAGCGCAGCAGAAGAGCGACGCCGCGGCGGGAAGGCAGATGAGCCCATAGCTTACGGCTGATCTGTCTGCAAACAGTGTCACAACGGAATATGCCGTCGAAAGGAGGCATGAGACCGACATGACGCTTTCGGCGGTGGGCTTTCTGCGCACGAGCGAAACAAAGCCGTTCAGTATGCTTTCACGCATGATAATGCCGCCGAAGCAGAGGATCTGCAGGTCGATGAGGATATAAAGAGTGCCGTTTCTGCCCGGTTGAAGGAATGACGGATGCCACGGCGAGCCCTTGGAAGAAAGCTCGAGATAGAGCATCACGAGCATGATTATGCCGGTGAGCACGGTGCGTATCCGCGAAGCTTTGATCTTTTGGCGAAGCATATCGTCGATCGCGCCGATCTGTGAGCGTTCCGTATATTCAAACTGCGGTGCGGCTTCTTTATTTTTGCGTTTACGCTCTCTGCGGGAGAGGAGCTTGGGCGCGTCGTTGTCTTTTTCGTGCGCTTTTTCCTCGTCCTCGTCCATCATCTGGAGCGCGTACATCAGGTCGTAATCTTTTTTATCGCGTTTTTCCTGATCCTCGGCGTTTTTCTTTTCCTGTTCGTCGTCCGGGCGGACTATTGCCGGGGTATCGTCGGTGAGGGTGAGCTGGTCCTCGTTTTCCTCTTCGGTGAAGCTTATCTCGCCGCTTTCGATCTTTTTGCCCAGCTTTTCATATTCTTCGTCATAGCTGATAACGTCGCCGGTGTCTGCGGCGGTTTTGAAGGTAAGCGTTTCGTCGCCGCCGAAGAGCTTTTGCTGTTTATACTGTGCGGGCTTTGCTACCTGCTCCTCGCTGACAAAATGGCTGTCAGCTTCCTTGGGGAATTCGGTGGAGCGGTGCTTGACGTTGCTTATTGAGGCGGTGTTTATGAGGGTATAGAGCTCGTCAAATTTTTTGTTTTTTCTTTCGCCGTTGTTATAATAGCTTACAAGATCCTTGTCCTTTTCCATAAGAGCGGCAAGGGATTCTCTGAGGTTGGCGGTACTGGTGCGCGGATCGGTCTCTGACTTGACGCGCTGTGAGTATTTGTCGATTATCTCGTCTTCTTCCGAAACGGCGGCGCTTTCTGCGGCGTCTTCCGCAACGGCGTTTTCGGACTTGGCGTCCTGTTCCGTTTTGACAGTCAGATCGGGTTCAAAGCCGGCTTTATCATTGATCTGACGTTGGTTTTCTGCGTTTGCATTTTCCAGCAATTCGCTGAGACTCGGCTTTTTTTCCTCCATAAAAGACTCCTTAGACTGTTTTATCCGCCAAAAACGGCTGTGTATATAGGCGATAACGATCGCGCGCCCGCTGCCTGAAAAGCAAGAAGCCTACATATCATTATAAGCTTATAACAAGCTGCGTTAGATCTTAAATTATTACTTGTTGCGTTGATATGCCGCTTCGAACATAACGACGGCTGCGGCGGCCGATATATTGAGTGAATTAATTTCTCCGTACATGGGGATAGAGACGACGCCGTTGCATTTTTCCCTGACAATGCGCGAAACGCCGTCGCCTTCGCTGCCGAAAACAAGTGCGATGCCGCCGCTCAGGTCGGTCTTGCGGAAGTCGCTTCCGTCGGCTTCGGCGGCGTAGACCCAGATGTTTTTCTTTTTAAGCTCGTCAACAGTCTGCGCGATGTTTGAGACGCGGCATACGGGCATATGCTCGGCGGAGCCGGCGGAGGCTTTGACGGCGGTGGTATTCAGAGTTGCCGCGCCGCGCTTGGGGATGACAACGCCGTGAGCGCCCGCGCAGCACGCGGAACGGATGACGGCGCCGAGGTTGTGCGGGTCGGCGATGTGGTCGAGAATTATGATAAACGGGGGCTGATCTTTTGCTTCGGCGCGGTCGAAGATATCCTGCATGGAGGCATATTCGCGTTCGGGCACAAGCGCGCAGACGCCCTGGGCGTTTTGGCTGTAGGAATCGATCTTGTGCTTGTCGACTTCAATGACGGGAATGCCCGCGGCAACAGCTTCGGCGACGACGAGGCGTATGCTGCCCTCGCGTTCGCCCTTGCGGACGAGGATCTTGTCGATCGGCTTGCCGGAGCGGATGAGCTCTCTTACGGCGTTTCTGCCGCAGACCGCGTCTGAAACGATATTTTTTTGTGCGTCACGGTCGGAAAAAGCCATCGAAACCTCGGTAATCAATATAAATAAACGGTAAAGACGGTCATATATGCCGCGACAGCGCCGAAAAAGCGGTTATATGCGGCTATTCGTCCTCACCCTGCAATTATATCACAGCATTGCAAGAATTGCAACACAAATTTATGATTTTTTTGTTTATGACGGGGGACAACGGACGCGCCTGCGGTGCAAGGGAATAGGGAATAGGGAATAGGGAATAACGAAGAGGTTAGGTGCGCCTGCGGCGCGGAATTTATTATATAGGATGCGTAGTTTTACTCCGGCTGTCGGAAGGAAAAGGGGTTCGGAGAGAAAACGCTTGCGTTGTCTCCCCGAATAAAATAAAGATCGTTTTTTCGCGATTCACTCGTGAAAAAAACTCCCTAAGGCGAGCTTCGCGAGCCCTCGCGCCGCGGAGGAGCGCTAAAAATGCCGACAATTTTGCGTGAAAATGTAAAGAAGTGATATGAAAAACCGCCTACGGTAGAGAAACCGAGGCGGCATTTTTTAAAGCGGCGGCAAGCGCGAGAAAAGGAAAAGTGGTTCGCGGAAAAAACGTAGTTTGTCTTTGCTTTGAGGGGGACAACACACTCCGCGCGTTTTCCCCTGTAAGACCTCTTTATTAAGCGGTGCGTTCGATTCTCATGAAACCATCCTTCCAAATGGACATTTAGTCCCATTTTTCACTTTTTGTCCATTACGATTATATCCCATATCGCTCCAAAAATCAAGCGGAAGTTGCTCCATGCGCATCAGATTATGGATATGCGCAGGCGGATGTGCGCGTTGCCGCGATCAAAAAGCCGTGTGACGGGGAGAAAGCGCAGTCCCCGTCACAAAACGATCTTTATCGTGTCTCCGTCTTTTTCGTGCGCTTCAAAGAGGATCAGACTGCCGTTGTTTTTCTTCCACTCTTTGAGCGCGGTACACATTTTGTCAAGCGCCGACGGGGTCAGCCGTTGCGCCATGTTGCCGCCGTCCGGCGGATATTTCATGCTTTTGCAGATGATCCGTTGCACGAGCCTGATTCTGAACACCGCAAGCGGTATTCTTATAGTAAAATGAATGTTATCGGCTTTCAGAATTATTTTCATTCTATCTCTTCGACAACTATGGTTATATTATCGCCGTCCGCGCTATGCATTTCAAGGATCTTGCCGAGCACGCCGCTTTCGACCATATCGAGAATGGCGTTAAAATCAATGCTTTTAAGGCTGTCACTGCCGCCGAATTCGATCAGGTTCCTGTTGTCGGCCGCAAGGGCGATCTGAATAAGCTTGACTGGCAGGTTGAGGCGAAGCATGTCGCCCTCGTCGGAGTCGATGTTTATGCGGAGGATAAGTTTGTTCATATCGGGTTTGTGCGCGGGGTCGACGATCTGAACGTCGGCGGTTTCGTTGCCGAGCAACTCGTCGGTGCTTACGCCGAGAATTCCGGCAAGCTTTGCGAGGATGGAGATGTCAGGCGACGAGATGTCGTTTTCCCATTTTGAGACAGCCTGCGCGGTGACGTTGACGCGTACGGCGACGTCTTCCTGAGTGAGTGATCTTGCTTTTCTGAGGCGGGCAAAGCGCTCGCCGAAGGTTTCTTGTGACATTTTTAAAATCCTTTCTTTTTTATGACGGGCGACAACGGACGCGCCTGCGGCGCAAGGCAATAGTGAAGAGTGAAGAGGTTAGGTGTCGCTACGCGACGGAATTTATTGTATAAGTGAGCGTCGAAACGAGTGCAAAATCGAAAAAAATCAAACAACTGAGTCAAAAATATTTGATTCAGCTGTTTTTGATTGAATGAGGCACGTTTTGCATAAAATATTTTAACTCAGTTTGATGTCGTCGCTGTCGCCGACTAACCATTCCATTGTGACGCCCAAAGCTTTGGATAACATGCGCAGCTCTGCGTCGCAGACATGGCGCTGATTCTTTTCGATTCGTGAGATTATCAGCGTAGTCATGTCCTCCATGCCCAAAAACTGCAATTTCCTCGCCAGTTCCTCCTGCGTGATAGGCGGTTTTTGCAGCGCTCTGCCCAGCCGTACCCTTTCGGAGCATATATTTCCTCTTACCGCAAACATGGTTTTCCCATAGCAAAACCTCTGAAATTATCTTTTTTAGATATTTAATATCTGCGATATTGATTTTATACTGAAAAGAGTTATAATATTGGATAGAATAGATATTAAATATCTTGTTCAGATAATAGAAAGAAATTTTGTGTGAGAAAAATGCTGAGATGTTGTTTTGCAGGGCATAGAACT
>CAZVSW010000129.1:0-5345 GCA_964630005.1 uncultured Ruminococcus sp.
GATTTCGGTGATTACAACATCGGCGTCTGTCTGCTTGCCTACGCTGTAAACGAAATCTTTTATTTCATTTGTAATATGAGGTATTACCTGAACGGTAGAACCGAGGTATTCACCGCGCCGTTCCTTGTTAAGTACGTTCCAATAGACCTTACCGGTTGTTAAGTTTGAATATTTGTTAAGATCTTCGTCGATAAAACGCTCGTAATGACCGAGATCGAGATCAGTCTCAGCGCCGTCATCGGTAACATACACCTCGCCGTGCTGATACGGGCTCATTGTGCCGGGATCAACGTTGATATACGGGTCAAGCTTTTGGGCGGCCACCTTTAGACCCCTTGCTTTGAGAAGTCTTCCGAGGGATGCTGCCGTAATTCCCTTGCCCAGACCGGACACAACGCCGCCGGTCACGAATATATATTTTGTCATAAGCTGATTCCTCCATTATTTGTAGATGGAAATAATACTTTCGGCAACACTGCGCTTTGAGATACACCGATCCATCGCCTGCTTTTCGATATATCTGTGCGCCTCGCCCTCCGTCATTTTCAGTTGCTCGATAAGAAGCCATTTGGCTCGGTTGACTATTCTGATCTCTTCCATTTTTTCTTCGATGGAAGCCGCTTTTTGCTCCATACGCCTGAGCCGTTCGCGGGTCGCGCAAAGCAGCAGGAGCGATTGATTTATCATCTGAGTAGTCGTGGGCTTCGAGACTGTAAAAACTCCGAAGGGTGAAACACGCGAATTGATATCGGGGTAATGCTCCGCTTTTACAAGAAGCATAACGCCCGTGGCGCTGTTTTCGCATATGTCAAGCGCAAGACGCGTTCCGAAATCATCTGTCAGGGGCGAATTGATAATTACGATGTCAAAGCGATGCTCCGCAAGAAAGCGGCGCGCTGTCGTAACATCGGAAGCAACCGTAACCGGGCTGTAACGGTTTTCGGAAAGCAACGGCAACAGCGAGCTGTTAAATTTGTCTGACGACGAAACAAGCAGTATGCTGTAAAAACGTTCCTCCAGCTCCATTTCCTACCCTCCCCAGGATGGTTTTAAACGTCATTTTATTTTGTGTAATAATCTATGATGGGCTTTGTCAGGCACGATCTGACAAAATCGCTCTGACTCGCCGCGCGCTTTGCTTCTGAAAGATCTTCCGCAAGAGCACTGTATTTTGACGTGACTTCCTCCGGAGCGGTATAGAGATCTATATCAGCCGCTTCGGGAAGCTTCATGTCCATTTTGATTCCGTCAAGACCCGCCCTTATTATCAGGGCAAACGCAAGGTACGGATTGCACGTGGGGTCGGGCGACCTCAGCTCAGCGCGCTTATATTCGCCTTCAGCGGCGGGAATGCGTATAAGCTGAGAACGGTTTTCGGCAGACCACGTGATATAGCGCGGCGCTTTGCTCGCGCCGAAGCGGCAGTACGACGCATCCTCAGGGTTCAGAAACACCGTGATCTCGGAAATGTGAGCCATGATGCCGGCTATGATAGAAGGCATAACTTCTCTGCCGTCGTCGCTGTGCGCGGAAATATTTATATGCATTCCGTTGCCGGGCTTGTCTTCAAGCGGTTTGGGCGAAAAATCGGCGCAAAGACCGCTTCGCGCGGCAATGGTATTGACCACCGAGCGGAAAGTTATCGCGTTGTCGGCGGCAGTAAGCGGTTCGGAATAGCGAAAATCGATCTCGTTCTGCCCGGGACCTTCCTCATGGTGAGAGCTTTCGGGTCTTATACCCATCTGCTCCAGCGTGAGACAGATCTCACGGCGGACGTTTTCTCCCTTGTCTTCGGGGGCTATATCCATATATCCGGCATTATCGTACGGCAGCTTTGTCGGCTCGCCGTTTTCGTCGCGTTTGAAAAGATAAAATTCCATCTCAGAGCCAAACGAGAAATGGATTCCGGCCTGTTCGGCCTCCCTCACAGCGCTTATGAGAACGTTTCGCGTGTCACATTCAAAAGCCGTTCTGTCAGGGTAAGATATGTTGCAAAACATGCGGACCACCCTTCCGTGATCCGGTCTCCACGGCAATACCGAAAGAGTTGACGGATCGGGATGAAGAAAAAGATCAGATTTTTTCGCATTGCCAAAACCGGGGATCGCCGACGCATCAATGGCTATGCCGTATTCAAACGCTCTGCCGAGCTCGCTCGGCATTACAGAAACGTTTTTCTGCTTACCGCCGATATCGCAAAACGCCATACGTATGAACTTAACGTCCTCTTCGGCCGCGTATTGCATTACTTCATCCTTTGAATACTTCATACTTCTCCCTGTTCTTTTGGCTGTTTCAGTTTGCCACATACATCTGCTTATACGGATTTTTGCTGTCCGGAGTTATTACCGTATAGGTATCGGCAAGCATTTTCGCCTTGTCGTACCCGAAAAATCCGCAGTATTTTTCTATAAAAGGTTTGATTTCTTCAATATCGTCTTTGTCGGCAGTGCGGACCTTGACCCTTTCGGGAAGCGCTATCTGCGAGATATCGCCTCTCAGGATCATTTTGCCGCCGTGCATTCCCGTGCAAGGGAAATTGCCGACGATATTCCTGCCGCCGATATCTATGCCGAGAACTATTATAAGCCCGCCAGCCTGATATTCGCCGAGAAAGCTTCCGGCACGTCCGCCTATGACTATAACGGGCTTTTTCGACTTATATTCCTTCATATGAATGCCCGCACGATAGCCGGCGTCGCCTTTGATATATATCTCGCCGCCGCGCATCGCATAGCCGACGGCGTCGCCGATATTGCCGTGTACGACTATCATACCGTCGTTCATGGTATCGCCGACAGCGTCCTGCGCGTTGCCGTTCACGGTGATCGTTGCGCCGCTGAGGTATGCGCCGAGAGCATTGCCGGGAACGCCGTCTATTTCAACCGTTTTATCGCTCATACCCGAGGCGATAAAGCGCTGTCCGAGGCATTCCGTTATCTTACATTCAGAGCCTGCCGTGCGTATTTTTTCGTTCAGCTCGGCAAAGTTGAGTCCGCTTGCATTTATTATCATATTATTATACCACACTTCCAAGCTTTTTTCTACGGTAATCTGCATCAAATGCAAATAAATTCGGCGATTTTTTTAGAGCATCAAAGTCAATGTCAGCCAAAGGTATCCTGCTGCGGATAATATTGGTATAGATTCCTGCTCTGTCAACATTTCCGACAAGCATAAATCCGGTGAGATATCCGTCTGATGCAAAAAGCTTTTTAAGCATTGCGCCATCCGTTTCCTCATAAACAGCGCCCTCGCCGCGGCTGCCCGCGGTCATTATATGAAGCCCGAAAAAGCCTATCGAGTTCATGGGTATCGGGTTATCAAACGTTTCGCTGCCGCCGGCCATATTGACGCCTGCCGAATGACCCTGCATATAGGCGTTGGGCATGAGCGCCATTATCTTGACGTTTCCGTCCGAAGCGTCGCGGCTTTCGGTACAGTCGCCTGCGGCATAAATGCTGTCCTTTGAGGTCTTCATGCAAACGTCAACCGTGATGCCGCGTCCGCAGTCGCCGCCTATATCGCGTACAAGAGCGGTATTGGCTCTTACGCCGACAGCAAGCACAAGCACATCAAAGTCGACCTGAGCGCCGCTTTTCATAAAAGCTTTGTTTCCTTCAAACTTAGCGACAGAATCGCCGAGAAGGAAGTTTATGCCGTAATTTTCCAGGTGTTTTTTGACGATCTCGGAGCTGTCCGCGTCAAGAATGCTTGAAAGCACTCTGTCTGCGAGATCGCATACCGTTATGCCCGAAACCTTTTCGTGAATGCCCTCGGCGCACTTCAGACCGATAAGTCCCGCGCCGACAATAAGCACCCGGCTTGAAGGCGTTACAGCCTTTTCAAGAGCAAGCGCATCGTCAAGAGTCATAAAGCCGAATTTGTTCTTTACGCCGTCAAGCCCCTCCATGGGAGGAACGAACGGAGATGAGCCCGTCGCTACGCAAAGCTCGTCATACTCAACTTCTTCGCCGCTTACCAATGTGATCTTCTTTGATACGTCGTCGATAGCCGCCGCCGATTTGCCGTAAAGCACCTCACAGCCGTTCTTTTCATAAAAGTCATCCGAACGGTACTTGATCCTCTGGATATCGGTCTTACCTTCAAGGTAATAGGAGATCAGCGGTCTGCAATATACGTGCCTGTTTTCAGCTGAAATAACGGTTATAGCTCCGTCTTTGTCGACCGAACGTATACCTTCTATACACCCTACCGCAGCAGCGCCGTTGCCGATAATAACATATTTTTTCACAACCGCTCACCTCTCCTCATAAACTATTGCCTTGTTCGGGCATCCCGCAACGCACGCCGGGCTTCCGGCGGCGTTTCTGACGCACAGCTCGCACTTCTGAACCGCGCCGTCGCCGTCCTGCGCTACCGCGCCGTACGGACATACCAGAATGCAGGTAAGACATCCCACACATTTTTCATGATCGATGGTAACAACGCCGTCGACCTTGCTGAGAGCGCCCGAGATACAGCTTCTTATGCAGATCGGGTCTTCACAATGGCGGCACGACACCGCATATGTGATCCTGTCGTCGCCCTCGATATGTACTCTCGGGAATATCTCCTTATCCTTAAGTGCCTTGACCATGCTCCTGATGCCGGAATTTGCAAACGCACAGTTATACTCGCAAAGATGACAGCCGAGACACCATTTTTCATTTACATATACACGTTTCATTCTCCGGCGTGTGAGATACCGAGAATCTCAAGCTCCTTTTCCGTCATACTAACGCCGCGCAGCATCAGTCGGTTTCCGCGAAGCGCTTCAATAGAGTTAATACCCATGCCGCCCATAAGCTCTTTGATCTCGTGTCTCCAAGCGGTCATGAGGTTTACAAGTCTTTCCGAGCCGATATCGGGGTTAAGACGCTTTACAAGCTCGGGTCGCTGTGTTGCGATTCCCCAGTTACATTTGCCGCTCTGGCAAGTACGGCAAAGGTGACAGCCAAGCGCAAGCAGTGCCGCTGTTGCTATATAGCAGGCGTCCGCACCGAGCGCGACCGCCTTTACAACATCGGACGCCGAACGTATGCTTCCGCCTACGACCAGCGAAACGTCGCCTCTGATACCCTCGTCGCGAAGCCGCTGATCAACTGCGGCAAGCGCAAGCTCGATCGGAATACCGACGTTGTCGCGTATTCTGGTAGGCGCTGCGCCCGTACCGCCTCTGAAGCCGTCGATCGCAATGATATCCGCGCCGCTTCTGGCGATACCGCTGGCAATAGCCGCAATATTGTGCACCGCCGCGACCTTTACAATGACCGGTTTTTTATATTCCGTAGCTTCTTTAAGCGAATATACGAGCTGTCTCAGATCCTCTATCGAATAGATAT
>CAZVSW010000130.1:0-5204 GCA_964630005.1 uncultured Ruminococcus sp.
GACCTTTTCTGCCGCGAATCGCTGCTTGACGCCGCCGACCGCGCGCTTTCGGATATCGCCGAAAACACCAACGACATTCTCGCTTTTGTCGGCGCACCGATACGCTTTGCCGGCAAGCTGTATTCCTGCGCTGTTGTAATGAACCGCGGCAAGATACTTGCTGTTGTGCCCAAGAGCTTTATTCCGAACTACGGCGAGTTTTATGAAGCGCGCCATTTCGCTTCCGGCGCGGACGTATGCGGAGAAGTGTCTGTCGGGGGCTTCAGCGTGCCGTTCGGAACAAAAAATCTGTTCGAATGCAAGGGTATGCCGTCGTTTACCGTTGGTGTTGAAATATGCGAGGATCTGTGGTCATATCTGCCCCCCTCAGCCGGTCTTGCCGCCGCCGGAGCGACGGTTATCGTCAACCTTTCTGCGTCTGATGAAGTTGCCGCAAAGGCGGATTTCCGCCGTCAGTTAGTTAAAATGCAGTCGGCGAGACTTATGTGCTGTTATGTATATTCCGACGCGGGCGAAGGTGAATCGACTACAGATCTGGTCTTTGCCGGTCACGATATGATCGCCGAAAACGGTACGGTGCTTGCCGAAAGCCGCTTTGAAAACAGTGTGATATATTCCGAAGCCGACGTTGCTTTTTGCGTTCATGACCGCCGCCGTATTACTACCTTCCCGTCACAGCCAGAGGGATATAATCGAATCTCTTTTGAGGTTTCGCTTTGCGAAACGACGCTTACCCGCAAATTCCGCAAAACTCCGTTTGTTCCCGATAATATGCAAAAACGCAGTAAGCGCTGTGAGGAGATTATTACTATACAGTCGCTCGGACTTAAGAAACGAGTTCAGCACACAAACGCAAAAACGCTTGTCATCGGCTTGTCCGGCGGTCTTGATTCTACTTTGGCGCTGCTTATCTCCGTTCGTGCCATGGATATGCTCGGCAGACCGCGCACCGATGTGCTCGGCGTGACCATGCCGTGCTTCGGTACTACGAAGCGTACGCGCAGCAATGCGGAATTGCTCGCCGAAAGGCTTGGTATTTCCTTCCGCACAGTTGATATTACCGCGTCAGTAAAACAGCATTTTGCCGATATAGGTCATGATATTGAAAACCATAACGTGGTTTTTGAAAATGCACAGGCGAGAGAACGCACACAGGTGATCATGGATATCGCTAACGGCATGGGCGGTCTGGTCGTCGGAACGGGCGACCTTTCGGAGTGCGCGCTTGGCTGGGCTACCTATAACGGCGACCATATGTCGATGTACGGCGTAAACGCGTCCATTCCCAAGACTCTGGTAAGATATCTTGTCGGTTATTTTGCAGACGAGACAGACGACGAGCAGCTGTCAGCCACCCTTCGCGATATACTTGCAACTCCGGTCAGCCCCGAGCTGCTTCCCGCCAAAGACGGCGAGATCGCGCAAAAGACTGAGGAACTTGTCGGTCCGTATGAGCTGCACGATTTCTTTATTTATTATTTTGTTCGCCGCGGATTTTCCGCTAAGAAGATAAAGCGCCTCGCCTGCTATGCTTTTGACGGAGTTTACAGCGCCGAGACGGTTGAAAAATGGCTTGCTGTGTTTATGCGCCGCTTCTACGCTCAGCAATTCAAGCGCTCTTGTATGCCGGACGGTCCTAAGGTCGGCACAGTCGCACTTTCTCCGAGAGGGGATTGGAGAATGCCTTCGGATGCAATAGCTGAAGAATGATTAAGACGGGGGACAACACTCCGTGTTTCCCCCGTCATAAGGAGCGCAAGCGACGGCCGAAAGAGGGGTTCGGGGAGAAAACGCTTGTGTTGTCCCCCGTCACATATCATACTTCCGTCTGTTTCCCCAAAAACATCGCTCCTGCCGAGACAAGCTTCTGCTCTGTTTCGCTTGGTGGAATGTCGTCACTGCAAAGCGACATAACCGCGCCGACTACGTCGCCGTCTGCGACGATCGGCGCAAAGCAGGACACTTTTCCGCCATTTTCGGTGATCTCAACTGTTGCCGCATCCGTGCTGAAGGTATAGCCCTTGCGGCGCGACATCAAAGTGGAAAGCGACAGCGATATCGGCTTTTCGAGGTATTCTTTTTTTGACAGCCCCGATACCGCAATAATATTGTCCTTGTCGCAAACCGCGACCGGACAGCCGCTGCTTTTGGAAATCGCCTCTGCGCATTGCGCGGATGAGGCGGAAATTCCTCCTATCGGCGAGTATTTTTTGAATATTATCTCTCCGTCCCGCTCGGTATATATTTCCAGCGGTTCGTTTTCTCTTATACGCATTGTGCGGCGTATCTCTTTCGGTATAACAACTCTTCCGAGCTCGTCAATACGACGCACGATTCCGGTTGCTTTCATATATTTATTTCTCCTATAAACGTAAATTTTCAGCCGCCGTCATGTCTGCGGCTTTTTTTACTTGCCGCGCGACCGATCCGGCGTAGCTTTATCGACTTATTTCGAGCCGACGACATAAAAATCGGTAATTTTTTTATTCGATAGTATTATTTGCATCTCGGCGCGAAATATTCAAAAAACATATCATCAGTCAGCGGCGGCTTCTGTTCGACGCTGATTTTTCTTTACCGATAAATTTTTATTGTTTTTCGATAAAAATATATTGACAAACGCGTTTAAGCGTGATATACTGTCCGCACAGAGCATATGCGTGCTTTGAAAAACAAAATTTTTGAAAAGAGGTATTGATATGTTAAAAATCGATCAGAAGGCTTCGGTAATGCTTTCGATGATCTTAAACGGCGCGGTAGCGGCAGTTGTAACGGTGTTTTGCGTAAAAATGCCGGAATGGCTCTTGCTTATCGTTGACAGCGAAAGCAACATGTATGTGCCGACGCTTGCCGCGATCTACTTCACGGCGCTGCTTGCCTATGCGGCGATCGTACTGCTTTTTATCCTGCTCGATTTCATTCGCAAGGGTGAGGTATTCACTTCTTTAAACGTTGCTTGCCTGAGGGCGATCTCATGGCTTTGCTTTGCGGCGGCGCTCTGCTATGCCGCGCTTTCGTTCCATTATTCCGCAATTGCGCCGCTCATTGCGCTTGCCTGTGCGTTTATCGGTACGATAATCCGCGTCATAAAAAACGCATTTGAAAAGGCGGTCGAAATCAAGACCGAAAACGATTTTACGGTCTGAGGAGCAGATATGATAACTGTCAATTTAAATGTAATGATGGCAAAGCGCAAGATCTCTCTCGGCGAGCTTTGCGAAAAGGTAGGCATTACAGCGGCCAACATGTCTATTTTAAAAAACAACAAGGCCAAGGCCATTCGCTTTTCAACGCTTGACGCTATCTGCCGTGCGCTTGACTGCGATGTTTCCGATATTCTTGAATTTGATCCCAGGGAGGAAGAAAATGACTGATTACGCGCCTGCTAAATATAGTTACACAAAAAAAGATACGGCATTTGCCTGGCTGATTGCCGTGATGTTCATGCTCTATTACGACGCTGTGCTCCATTCGACGCTTGGATTGGCGGCAGCCGTTTTTATGATAGTGCTTTATGCCGCTACAGCGGTGTACCTTCGGTTTCGCGGTGTTGATCTGAGGCGCGCGTGGTATTTCGCGGCCCTCGGAGTGTTGCTGTCGGTGTCGTTTGTTTTAACGGACAGCATGGCCACCAAAAAATCGGTATTCTTCTTTGTCACTATGCTTTATATCATTTGGCTGTTGTATGTCTGCAAAAATAATGCGGACGACCGTTTTGACATGCTTTGGTACGATGGCCTGAAGGCCATGTTTGTGATGCCGCTTTCGAGTCTGGGCAGGATCTTCGGCGCGATCTTTTGCCGTAAAGGGGAAAGCAGGGGCAAGAAGGCTTTGATGGTGCTCGGCGGCATTGCGCTCGCATTCATTCCTACATTTATTGTCGTATTACTGCTCGCACATGCCGACTATGCATTTTCATCGTTTTTAAGCGAAATAAACCTCGCTGCGCTCTTGTTTGGCGACGTCATACCGCGCTTATTCGTTTGCGTGTGTTTCGCCGCCCCGGTATTCGGCGCTGTTTACGCCAACGCCGGCAGACTTTATCCGCAGTCGTTTGCCAAGGAGCGCAATGCGGCGTTTCGTAACGGAATGGCTAAGCTGCCGACCGCGCTTGTTTATGCATCTGTAACACCGATGCTTGTTGTATATGCGACGTTTTTTGTCATGCAATTCAGCTATTTCACTTCAGCTTTTTCGTCTATACTTCCGGCGGGGCATGATAACTATGCCGAATTCGCGCGCCGCGGCTTCTTTGAGCTGTGCGCCGTGGCGATCATAAACGTTGTGGTCATTCTGTGTGTCTCGCTGTTTACAAAGCGCGTTTGCGGCAAAAAGCCGCTTGCGGCGCGGATTTACTGCTCGCTGTACTCTGTGGCGTCCATTGCTTTTTCGGCAATAGCGCTTTCGAAAATGCTTTTGTATATCCGTAAATTCGGTCTGACGCAGTTGAGACTTTATACCGGTTTCTTCATGCTGGCGCTGTCCGTTATCTTCATTTTGGTTTTGATAAGGCAGATAAAGCCCGCGTTCGCGTTCATGAGAAGCGCGACGGTAACTGTATGTCTGTTTGCGGCGGTGTTTGCATTCGGCAGGTTTGATAAGATCATTGCCGACTATAATGTCGACGCATATCTGAGCGGCAAACACATCGATATAGATGTTTCGATGCTGGCTGACAAGCTGTCGTATGATGCATATCCGGCGCTTGAACGGCTTTGTTCCGAAGCGAAGGATATGAAGGTAATAGTCAGAACTACGCATGCGCTTGAAAAGCTTCGCGACGAAAGCAAAAATCGCCGCGCGATAGATTTCAATATCACTTACATCGGAAAAGAATAAAAAAATCAACGGTCTGATCCAAGTTGGATCAGACCGTTTTATTACGTTTTATAATATAATGTCAGCCGTTTGCAGGCGGATCGCTTTTTTAAGATCGTCCAGCGACATTTCGATCTGCCAGCCTATTTTTCCTCCGCTGAAGAAAATTGACGGATAGTCGGCTGCGGTGAGGTGAACTGTCGTTGTGAAAAACTTTTTCGTGCCGATCGGCGAACAGCCGCCGTGAATATATCCGGTCAGGGGCAAAAGTTCCTTCGCTCTGAGCATTTCCATCGATTTTTCACCGACTGCCTTGGCCGCCTTTTTGAGGTCGAGCTCTTCTCTGACGGGTACGACAAAAACATAGTGATTGCCGGTTTTTCCGG
>CAZVSW010000131.1:0-5196 GCA_964630005.1 uncultured Ruminococcus sp.
ACGGCGCGGGTCAGCTGAAGCGCGGACGCGAAGGCGTCAGGAAGACGCTGCTTCTTTCTATTGAGATAACGGTTGCGGCGACAGCGCTTGTCATGATCTTCTGCCGTCCGCTTCTCAGCATGTTCAACGACGACCCGGCGGTCATCGAATACGGCGAAAAATTTGTAATGATAATCTCACCGTTTTATTTTACCATATGCTTCAACCAGATATTTGCCGGCGCACTGCGCGGAGTCGGCAAATCCACCGCTCCGATGCTGATCATGCTTGCGTCGTTTGTGGGCTTCAGACAGTTGTTTTTGTATTGCAACAAAGTGTTTTTTGCGCAGTCGTTTTTGGGAACGGCGCTTGCATATCCTATGGGCTGGATCGTTTGCAGTGTGCTCATTCTGATCACATACAAACGAAGCGCACTCGGAAAAGCATAACTACATAAGACCCAAACGAGCCGCCGACGAATTGATCCGCCGGCGGCTCGCTGCATATCAGTTATATTCGGGTTGTCAGAGATGCACTTTATCGACTAAGCTGATTTTAACTTCGATGCGCGGGCATCAATAGTGATTGCTTATCCGACGTAAAGAGGAACGGCGATATCATTAACATCTGTTACAAATTCGGTGAGGATTGTGTAATCCACAATTTTGCCGTCTCTATCGTAGCAGATGGTTGCAAGACAGCCGTTTGTTTCGATATCAAAGATAAATTCAAAGAAGTCGCAGTGAGTGCCCTGATATTTCTCTTCACTTGATTCCGTGCAGGTGATTCGCACGGCATTTCTGCCAAGATATGTGCCGTAATCCTTTACTTGGAAATCCCTGGCTCTTTCTTCGAGGGAATAGTCAGTAGAAGTGAAGAGCGCTGCACCCACCCAGCCGGGAAGCTGAGCTTCTCTGTTCATGGGGAAAACAGCCTGCACCGACATAAGCTCGTGCTCGGTAAGGTTATAGCTTACTCGGGTACTATCGGTTGCATAATACTCCAATACCGTGGGCGCAGAACCCGCCATAGTGTCAACATTTATATACTCTAATGTTCTCTTTTGATAACCAACAAATTCGGAATGGTCAACCTTAAACTCAGTAGTAGATATCATTTCGCTTTTACTCATGACTTGACGCACAACACCGTATGCCTTATCGATCTTATAAGCGCCTTTGTTAAAGCGTTCCATGACAAGAGCTCTTGCGTCGATACCGTAATCAGCGTCGGCATCCGGTTGATAGATAGAAGCGGGGTCGTCGGCTTCAACGTAGGCACTTATATCATAAAAAATCAGTTCCGGCTCGTCGTAAACCTTGTTTTTGCCGTCTTCAACCATTTGCGTCCACGCTTCAAGCGCTTCGGAAACTTCTTCTGCCGTGGGTTCGTGTTCAAACTTTACGACGCCGTTGCCGACAAATTCGTATGCATTCGAAGCATCCTCGGGCGGCTCGTTTGATGAACCGGCGAAAACAAGCATTATCACGCTCGAAACCGCTATCAGCAAAGCCAGGGTTACAGAAAAGACGATCAACGGCGTTTTTTCTTTAACGATTCGTTTCATAATCATTTACTCCTTTTTTAGTATTTTAGTTTTTGGTGTGGTTCAGCTTTCCCAATATACTATCATAATCGCGTCAGCGCCGGTATTTTTGGTATCAGATGACTTCACTGAAACACCGTGGAAATACCATCCTGAAAAGCTGGTTTCACCAACCATATTCCAGCCAACCGCTGCGGTGTTCTGATTCAATGGGATACCAATCTCACCACGCAGTGGTATATATGTGTCTGTTCTCTCAACATCACAGTAATACTGCGCTTCCGTATTATTGAATAGGTCGCTTCTCAGATATGCATAAACCTGCACATTCATAGTGCCTGAATAGCTTATCGGAGCGTTCCAGCTGAAATAATAACCACCCGCAGGAGTCTGGTATGAGGACGATCCGTCATATTGGCGTTCATTATAGATATGCGAATTAAAACCGGTTGACGGGAACATTCCGGTTGAACCGGTTCTTGACGTAGAATCGTCTGCGATAATTGAAGCTGATGCAAACGCGTTCAGATGGAATCCGAGAACGACCACAAAGACAAGCACTGCGCTTATCATCGGTTGCACATAATTCTTAAAAATTTTCTTCATGCCTATTTTCCTTTCGTTTTTATTTTTTTCTGTCGATCGGTGTGCTTATACAGTTTTCACCCGCAAATACTGACTGCAATAATAGTATACATTACTAATCATGTGTTGTCAATACCATTTTCTAAATCTGAACAACTATTTAATGATTTTTTTCGTTTCCTCACTATTAATGCTTTATTCCCACTGAATAAAAAATGACGTTTGCAGTGTATTTCGGGCGGCTGAAATATTTGAGCCCAATTTCTGCAAACGTCATATTAAAATTATGTTTAATCAGACTATTCAGTTATGTCAATAGTTACTGTGATAACGCGTCTGTTCCCTGTCGGATCACTGATCTCGATACAAACAACATCTTTTCCGCGATATCCCTTCATCGCACGGTACGAACCCTTTCCGCTGACATTCAGGCATATTCTGCCATACAAAGGCGACTGCACATACCGACAGCTCAGACCCGACACATCTCCGATATCAAAATCGACCGACTTGCCGTTCTTTACCTCAAGCTCAATATTTTCCGGGAAGGAGCTCAGATCGGCAGAATCCGGAAGATCATAGCTTTTGTCAAGCGTTCCGCGGACATACTTATAAGTATCCTCGTAAACTGCCGCCGAATGTTCATCAGCCATGCCATAGGAAGAGCATATTGCGCCGCCTACAGCGCCTTCATAGTACATCTGCACAGAATTCATATATCCGCTGTCTATTCCGGCGCGGATATATTCGCGGTAAAGTGCGCACGCCTCCTGATTGCGGACGTCCTCCAGCTCCATCTCAACGCACATGCCATAAAGCTTTGCGGTCTCGGCACACGTGGTCAGGCGAGTCGATTCGGTCGAATAAAACATGTAATTAGGCTGCAAGCAAGCGATATCAAACCCGGCGTCCCTCCAGCGCCAAATACCATAGGCATTATAATACGGACACCAAAGGCTCATGAGTCCGTTTTCGTGAAGATATTTATTGAGCCGTGAAAGCGCTTCAACTGTTATATCCTCATTTTTTTGAAAAAGACACTCGTCATTATAGTAAAATCCCACCAGTCGAAGATTCTCAAAGCCAGCCGCCTTTTCTTTTTCCAGTGCATAATCAGCCTGGTACTTCAAAACGTCATAAAGCTCATCAGCCGACACAGCCTTTTCGCCCATGCAAGACAGGTTTATCCAATATGTGGCCTTATCGCTCCTGCCGAGCTTTTCATTGACATACTTAACCGCTTTATCAAGCTCGCTCAGGTTATAGCCATCGGTAAATATCTCATCGATAAAGCTTTTTCCGTCTTCTTTCGGGTCGCCGCTCTTTGCAAACGCATTCGCCGGAGCAAAGCAGTACGAATCAAAGAAGGTATCGGTAATGCTTCCGTCATCCGAATGCTTTCCGTAATATTTTATCGCCATCGCTTCGCTCATCGGTCCGGCTCCGTTCGCCGCGCCGATATTGCCGAGCGCGGAAAGCATTATCGCCTTAACACCGAGCTTTTCGGGATCGGGATAGCTGCCCATCGGTTGATTTGTGTCCGCACTTATATCTGACGCCGACGAAGTGTTCTTCCTGCCCCAGACCTCGATCTCGCTAAGATAGACCATTGACGATACAGCATTTTGCGGAACAGTTGCGAACGTAATACGCACATAGCGCGCCTTATATTCTTTTTCAAACGACGCATCAAGCGCATAGATGCAGCTGTTGTTTCTGTCGCCGTACGGAATGGTAGTGTCGCCATATACGAGAAACCAGTTTTCGCCGTCAACGCTCAGACTTATATTCACCGCCGGAGGCGTTGCAATTCCTACGCTGATCTGATTCAGAAACTCAGCCTTGACATTGCTTACAGACATCACGTTTCCGAGATCCATATCAACATGGCGACCGTAACCGCGTACAAATTTGAACCATGACGAGTCGCCGTACTGTGCAGACGAAGCCTTTTTACCGTCAAAAAGCATCGAAGCGCTGCCAATAGGCGTGTTGCTCGCCGCAACACCGTCATTCATGGGGTCAAAATGCTTTATCTGAACATCTACGCCGCTAATCCTTGCCAGATTTTGAAATGTATCATAATCCGCATCGTTTTTTGAGACCTCGCCCCCAACGCCTGTATTCAGATGGTAATCATAAAAATCGAAAGTGCCCTCTTTTGCGGCGGCAATCTCTCCGCGCTCAATATCAATGTCGCCGTCAGGCGAATATTCATATCCAAACACTTCATCAACAAAGAAAAACCCGCTCGACGCTTTTATCGCCTTGATCTTTATATATCTCGCAGAAGTAGCCTTCGGGAGCGAGAAGCGGTACACATACTTGCCGCTTTGAGGCACGTCCGACGGCGAAGCTATTGAGCTTATCTCGGTATAATTTTCGCCGTCATTTGACACGGAAAGCACGACTGAAGCAGGAAGCTTTATTCCGTACGATACCTGATTCAGCACGTCAACTTCAATCGTGGCAAGCCGATGATCGTTATTTTCCATATCGAATACTATTTCGACATTCGATCCGCCGTTGAATGCAACCCAGTTGTACTTATCAAAAACGTCCATCACGATCCCGTCGGTCAGCTTCGCATATGCGTCATCTGCATATGCCTGGTCGGGAACAACGGAATAAGTATATTTGCGCTTGCTGAATATATTCTTCGCCTTGGTCGTTCTGTCGATCTCATGGGAAACATAAGAATTGATTTTTTCCACATCCTCACTCTCAACAAACGGATCGGGAAGCGATTCTTCTCCGCTTGATTCTTCGTCGGAAGCGTCGCCGATCACGGTAGATTCCAGAACGGTCGTGCTTTTCGTGTCGTCAGAAGATTCCTCAGCAGAATCATGGCACGCGCAAAAAGAAGCCATAATCAAAGCCGAAAGAATCAATGCAACGTTTTTTTTAACTAACACTTATAACTCCTCTGCCGCTTTCACAATTATCTCAGCGCACTTGTCTATTCCAAACCGCGACGTATCTATGCAAATATCATAGTTTTCCGCTACGCCCCAGCTTTTTCCGGTATAAAAGTTGTAATACGTCGAACGCTTCTTGTCTGTCTTTTTAATAAGCGCCTTGGCTTC
>CAZVSW010000132.1:0-5176 GCA_964630005.1 uncultured Ruminococcus sp.
AGATACAGCACAGCCATGATAATGATGAGCACCATGAAAACGGTGACCATACCGACCGCAGCATATTTCAAACCATAACTCAGTCTTTCGCCGAACGTAGCGTCCGCCGCAAGATTTGCCAGTCCCGATTTTTCAAAAACATCGAGTTTCCCTGCCACGGCAGATACTTCTGTCGAAACTTCAGCAGCATTTTCTAGCAGAAACATAGTAGCCTCCTTTTGCCGTTACAAGGTTATACCCCATACCGACCCATTATATTGTTCTGCGTTATTCTACTACAAAATTTCAAAAAAATCAATACCTTAGACAAAATTTATTTTTATCTCTTGATTCTCGCCTGATGTTGTGGTAGAATGATTCCGCAATCAAGTATTAGGAGTCGAAAATGGGCAATCTTGAACACAATATAGAACGAATTCTTATAAACGAAAAAGACATCGAGGCCATGGTTGACCGTATTGCGGGACAAATAACCGAGGACTACGCCGACAAACAGCTTCTTATGGTCGGCATACTCAAGGGGTCGATGATATTTATGGCCGACCTTATGAGAAAGGTCAAAGTCAACGCTAAGATTGACTTCATGAGCGTATCGTCATACGGCGCGGGAACGACCTCTTCCGGCGAAGTGCGCATTATCATGGATCTCAAATCACCTGTGGAAAATTATGACGTGCTCCTTGTTGAGGACATCCTTGACAGCGGGGCAACATTATATTACCTCAAGCAGCTTCTGCTGCAAAGAAACCCCAAAAGCATTAAAATTGCTACGCTTTTCGACAAGCCCGAAAGGCGTAAGGCCGATATTGCCGCCGATTATGTCGGTTCAAAAGTGCCTGATGAATTTATTGTGGGATACGGTCTTGATTTTGCAGAAGATTACCGCAACCTGCCGTACATAGGCGTTTTAAAGCCCTCGGCTTATGAGAAAGAGTAAATGATATGGATAACTTTTTTCAGATAAAAGAAAATGTGTTAAAGATCGAAGGCGTTCGCGGCACGCACAAGTTCCTGCACATCAGCGATACGCACGCGATATGCTATGATGATCTTTCCACCGCTGATGAAATTGCAAAAGCAGAAAAGCAGGAAAAGGCCTGGGACGGCGTAAAGCGCGGTTTTGCGGCGCACTTCGGCGAACCGTTTTACCCTGAGCACGATATACCGTCGTATAAGGCGCTTCACCGCCTTTTGGAGTATGCAAAAGAGCAAAAACCCGAAAAACTGCTTATGTCGGGAGATATTATCGACTACCTCTCCCCTGCCGCTCTGAGATATTTAAAGTCCGAGCTTGACGCCTACGGCGACGAATATCTTTTCACCCCGGGAAATCACGAAGGAAGATACGACAAACATCAAGAGCTTCTTCCGTTCAATCGCGGAAGCGATGACGTCGGCATATATCACGGCGACGGCTTCATCATCGCGTCTGTCGACGACAGCGAAAAAACCGTGTCAGATGTACAGCTTAATACGCTTTCAAAGCTTCTGACCGGAAGCGTACCCGTCATTTTGCTTATGCATATACCGGTCGGAACTGACGAAAACATCGAACACATGAAGCGTTTTGAGGAATACTACGTTATCTCCGAAAAAACTGCCGATAAGAACGCCGCTGAGTTTCTTAAGCTACTGACTGCACCCGATTCTGCCGCAAAAGCTATACTTTGCGGTCACGTACATGGCTATGATTGCTCATATTTTGCAAAAGGAAAGCCGCAGATCTGTGCTTCGAGCGGCATGGTAGGCTTTGTCCACAGCCTGACGGTAACAGGAGAATAAACATGAACGCCGAGATCGATATAAGCAATGTTATTCTGACCACAGAGCGGCTGACACTGCGCCCGTGGCGCTTATCGGATCTGGACGATTTTTACGAGTATGCATCCGTTGACGGCGTTGGGCAGATGGCAGGTTGGAAGCCGCACGAAAGCAAGGACGAATCGCTTTGGGTTCTTCGCATGTTCATTGAAGGAGTCAAGACCTTTGCCATTGAATACGAGGGGAAGGTTATCGGCTCGCTTGGAATCGAACGCTATAACGAAGACAGATTCCCTGAATTTGCCGATAAGCGCTGCCGCGAGATCGGATATGTACTTTCCAAAGCGTATTGGGGGCGCGGTCTGATGCCCGAAGCGGTTTCGAAGGTAATAGAATACCTCTTCGAAACCGTAAAGCTCGATGCTATTTTCTGCGGACATTTTTTAAGAAACCACCAATCCGCACGCGTACAGGAAAAATGCGGATTCAGCCACTATGCCTTCGGTAAATACGAGACACGAATGGGAACAGTAGAAGACGAAAAAATAAATCTTCTGCTTCGGGAAGATTGGCAAAAGCAATAAAAAACACACGGTGCAGTATCAATAACGATACTGCACCGTCTTTTTAAAATTTATATTGTTCCGCGAAGCGGCCGTACATTTCTGCAAATTCTTTGTTTTCCATCGACTTGACAGTACCGAGGTAGTTATGCGCATCAAAGCTGTTTATCGCAACCTCGATCTGCGCTACGGCGATGTTGGAGCAATGATCCGACACGCGCTCGATATTTGTAAGAATATCGGAAAACACAAATCCCTGCTTTATTGTGCACTCGTTATTCTGGAGGCGGATTATATGGCGCGACTTTGCTTCAAAAACAAGCGCGTCTATTACCTGCTCCAAAGGTTCAACTTTTGACGCGGCGGCAGTATCTTTATCGGCAAACGCCGACGTTGTGATAGAAACTATCTCAACGAGCGCTTCGGTTATCACGCCAAGCTCGGCCATGGCATCGGCAGAAAACGAAATATCCTTATCCTTAAGCTCCTCGACCGATTTGACAATATTCAGCGCATGGTCGCCGATACGTTCGAAATCACCGATAGTATGAAGGTATTCCGCAACGAGCTTACTGTCTTTTTCAGTGAGATTTTTGTTTGAAAGATTGACAAGGAACGACCCAAGCTTGTCTTCATAATCGTCAAGCTCGTTTTCCGTTTGATAAACAAGCTCTGATGTCTTTTCACTGTAGCTCGCAGTAAGCTCTATAGCAGCGCCGATCGATCTTACGGCAAGCTCGGACATTTTTACCATACGCTTAGAGCATTCCGTAATAGCGATAGCGGGCGTATTGAGCAGACGCGAATCCAAAAATACAAATTCATTATTGCTGTCCTTGTCAGGTACAAAAAACGAAGCCAATTTTACAAGTAGCTTGCCGAAAGGAAGCAGTATGGCGGTTGTGAAAACATTGAACACGCTGTGAACAAAGGCAATACCGATAGGCGTTATATTTTCATCAAGGAACGCGAAATCGATAAAAGCGCCGATCGTATAGAATATGACAAAAAACAGAGCCGTACCGATGACATTGAAAAGCACATGAATGCAGGCGACGCGCTTTGCATTTCTGTTTACACCGATACTTGAAAGCAACGAGGTAACGCATGTACCGATGTTTTGTCCCAATATGATCGGTATAGCCATATCATATGTTATAAGACCCGCAAGCGAGAGCGACTGCAAAATACCTACAGAAGCGGCAGAGCTCTGAATGATTCCGGTAACCAAAGCGCCGACCAGAACACCTATGAACGGATTCCTGAATGCCGTGAGAAGATTGACGAATTCCGGCACATCCTGAAGCGGAGCGACCGCGTCGCTCATCATCGTCATACCATACATGAGCACGGCAAATCCGATAAGAATAGTACCGATATCCTTGCTCCTCTTTTTCTTCTTGCCTGTCATAAGCAGGACGCCGATCAGCGCAACGATCGGAGCAAAAGATTCGGGTTTCAGGAGCTTTATAAACACATTGTCGCTTTGGATTCCGACAAGGCTCAAAAGCCACGCCGTCAGCGTAGTGCCGACATTAGAGCCCATAATAACCGAAACAGCCTGAGATATCTGCAAAATGCCGGAGTTGACCAGACCGACGAGCATGACCGTCATAGCAGATGACGACTGGATGGCAATAGTTATAAGAGCTCCGAGTGCGAAGCCCTTTATGGGCGTAGAGGTCATCGAATCGAGAGTTCTTTCAAGCTTCCCTCCCGCAATCTTTTCAAGACCCGCCGGCATCAGATGCATACCGTAGAGGAAGAAGGATAACCCTCCAACGAGCGTCAAAACAGAAAAAATATCCATATATTTCCTCTTAAAACAATCCGCTGTCCATGGACAGCTTATACTCGATCGATTCGCACAGCGCGGTCCAGCTCGCTTCGATTATATCGGAAGAAACACCGATGGTACGCCATGAACGCCGTCCGTCATGAGAATCAATGCTGACTATTACGCGCGCCGCAGTTGCAGACTTAGAGTCGATAACGCGAACACGGTAATCCGCGAGCTTCATTTCCGAAAGAGATGGATAAAATTCGCCCAAGCCCTTTCTCAAGGCATTGTCGATTGCATTGACCGGTCCTATTCCCTCGTCTGCGATCAGCGTGCTCTGTCCGTTAACTGAAATTTTTAAAAGCACCGAGCTTGGACATTCTTTTTTTATAGGGCTTCCGAGAACGATCTTATAATCGAGCAGATCAAAAAACTTTTTTCGTTTTCCAAGCGCTTCAAGCGCAATAAGTGTCACCGTGCCGTCTGCATTTTCAAGCTGGTAGCCGTCGGCCTCGCGCTTTTTTACGAGCTCAAGAAGCTTTGATACCTCCGAAGACGATTTTTCAACAGTCAATCCGAGCAGCTTGAATTTTTCGGCGGCCGCGGCTCTGCCGCTCTGATTTGAAATGAGGTATTCGGTGCGGTTTCCGACGAGATCGGGGTTAATATGCTGAAATGCCTCGGGATATTTGATCTCGGCGTCTATATGCGTACCGGCCTTATGTGAGAATGCATAGCGCCCTACATAGGGATCGCGTTCGGAAAAAGGTATGTTCGTAATATCAGATATTTTTCGCGCCGCAGATGTAAGGCGCGCAAGCTTATCGGGATGGATCACATCATAGCCGAGCTTTAACTGAAGATCAGGTATCGCGGTGCAGAGATTTGTGTTTCCGCAACGTTCACCGAGTCCGCAAAACGTTCCATGCACATCGACAGCACCGGCACGACAGGCAGAAATCGTATTGGCGACAGCCAATCCGCCGTCATTGTGGCAATGAATTCCCACCGGTATTGTAAGTACAGAGGCAACCTCGTGTACCGCTTCGGCAATCTGCTCCGGAAGCATTCC
>CAZVSW010000133.1:0-5110 GCA_964630005.1 uncultured Ruminococcus sp.
GCGCAGAGATTACAGCAAAACGTAAGAGCGGCGGCGTCAGCAAATGTACCGATCGTTTCCACCTGAAAGTGGTATGCTGTGAATGCGGCCGCACCATGCTCTATCTCCCGAAATACCGTCATGGCGACGCCATGACTGCGGATTACAAATGCTATGCTTCGGGGAAATCCGGCGATACCTCCACGAACTGCGAGGTCAGAGCCGTGGGGAAGAAATACAACGGCAGCTTGACGACAGACGGAAGCAGACGGGACTGCGGCAAAAAGGTGCATGAAGATTTTGTGCGGATCATCGCTTTGGACGCCATTTGGAATCTGCTCTGCACGGTGGCGGATATGAAGCATACAGTGGCAGAGTTGAAAGCAGGCGGAGGTAAGTTTGCGGTTGTTTGTAAAAAGCAGGTGGAGTTGAAGCGTAGCATTTCCGAAGCACACGGAAAACTGGAAGGACTGTACGCCGATTACACAGACGGGATTCTGACTTTTGAGGATTATCTTGAACTAAAAGAACACTATCTTACAGAGGAGCAGAATTTTAAAGAGCAACTGCAAGATACAGAATCTGAAATCCGTAGGATGGAGGGACAGGTACAGAGATTTCTCGATTGGGTTGATAAGATGGAGAACAGCAGGCTTGATGATAGAAACCTTGAACAAATCCTGTTTGATGAACTGATCGACAGTATCTACATCAGCGACGACAAAGAGGTGGGGATCGTCTTCAAGTGTAGGGATATTCTTGAAGAAGTGAGCTATATGTTAAATGAAGGAAAGTGAGAAAATGAATACGGAACTTATGAGAGACGTGTGCCTTTTGCCAGACTACGGACAGATTGCATTCTATTTCCGCCTGTCGATGGCTGATGGAGATTTCGGTAGAGGAGAGAAGGACGAAAGCAACAGCATTGAAAATCAGAGACTGCTCCTGCGGGAGTATGTCGGCAGAATCATCATGAACAGTATGGATGAGGAATACGATGAAGCATATATGGAAAACATCATAAATACATATCTCGAAGCTATTCCAGAGTATATAGACGACGGTTACTCCGGTACGAATTTCGACAGACCGGCGTTCAAGCGGATGATCGAGGATGCGAAAAAGAAGCAAATTCACACGATCATTGTAAAAGACACTTCACGGCTTGGCAGAGATTACATCGAAGTCGGCGACTATATGGAGCAGATTTTTCCGCTCCTTGGAATCCGCTTTATCGCCGTTAACAGCAACTATGATGGCAATAATTACAGAAACACAACACAGGGTTTTGAAACCAGTATCATGAACCTTGTCAATGCGGAATATAGCAAAGACTTGTCCCGCAAGGTAAAGAGTGCACATTCCACCTTGTGGCGTCAGGGAGTATCCACGTCCAGTAAAGCGCCGTTCGGTTATGTGGTTGAGAATCACAAATATGTGATCGACCCAGAGGCGGCTTCTTATGTGCGGCTGATTTTCGATAAGGCGATAGAAGGATGGAATACCTCCATGATTGTGAATCTCCTGAACGAGCATGGAGTACCTGCCCCCGGACTATACATCAAGCAGAAGACTGGAAGAGACTGCGTCAATCGCATCGTCTCCGATGATGAATGGCTGTGGGATCGGGAAAAGGTCACCTCAGTACTGAAAAATTACTCCTACACAGAAGCCATGGTGCATGGGAAAACCAAAGGCATATCCGTAGGAAGCAAAAGCCGCAGACAAAGTCCACGGAAAGATTGGTATGTGGTGGACGGTATGCACGAAGCCATTGTCAGCACTACTGAATGGCAGGACGCGCAAGCGATATTCAGAGTTGTAAAAAGAAGCGGAATCAGGATGGAAAACGATTTCTCGCTCAAAGGCAAGATTCGGTGCGGCAACTGTGGTCTGGCAATGGAATACAGCGAAGTGGCAACGCCTGTGGTGTACTGTTCACATGCGCAGTCGGCTGGGAAAGCATCGAAGTGTAACAGCACACGATACGATGCCAAAGGGATTGAAAGTATCGTAGCATATGAGCTAAAGCGGCAAATCCAGCTGCTGGAGTATCTGGAATTGAAGGTTCAAGAGCAGAGAAGTGAGCGTAGAAAGGCTATAGATATCACCATACTTCGCAGGCAGACGGAAACCAACATTGAGATTCTGAAAGCGGAAAAGGTGCGACAGTATGAAGCCTATGCCGAGGGTGTCGTCAAAAGGGAGGAGTATATGCGGAAGAAGAATGAGATAGCGGATAAGCTGGCACGGCTGGAGGAAGCTCTGAAACGTGTAGAGGACATCGAGAAAGAGGAAACCGGGCTTCTCGGTGAGATTCGGAAAGTTACTGACAAGGCAGAAAAACTCAACGAACGAAAAACAAACAACAAACCATTGACACGTGAAATTGTACTTGCCATGATTGATACGGTAACGATTCATAACGAGCAAACGATAGAGGTGAAATTCACCTTCGATGATCTTGGGCAGAGAGCGATGGCGTATGCGGAAAGCCATGCTATAGAGCCTAAAGAACAAGCAGTGTGAAAATTTACATCACAGCCACAACTAATTTGAGCGTACTACTTGATAAATGGAGGAAAATATGCTATACTATCAGTACCATGGGTTATTTGTAACTACTTGCATTTGCAAGGGAAGGAGTGTGGAGAATATGGCACGCTGTTTTAATGTCACGGGTTCCTGTAATCCGAAGCTTCACTATATGGTGGATATCCAGAGCAAGCTGGAGGAGATCAAAAAGCTTGTGGATGCCGGTGCATATTTTACCATCAACCGTGCAAGGCAGTATGGGAAAACCACGACGCTTGATGCGTTGACCGAGTATCTGAAAAATGACTATGTGGTTATATCTTTGGATTTCCAGATGATTGGAGACGCAAAGTTCAAAACAGAACATTCTTTTGCTGAAGCATTTACGAATCACCTGCTTCGTACTGTAACAAATATAAAGGTTCCTGTGGAAGGATTGGACACATCAATTGTCAAGCAAGCGGTTATAGAATCGCAAACCAAAGAGTCTTTTGCATTAGATGATTTGTTCCGATTCCTAAGTGATATGTGCTTATCTGCAAGAAAACCTGTTGCATTAATCATTGATGAAGTCGATAGTGCAACTAACAATCAGGTGTTCATCGATTTTCTTGCACAGCTGAGAGCATATTATTTGAGAAGAGCAAAATTGCCAACTTTCCATTCTGTAATTCTTGCCGGTGTGTATGATGTAAAGAATATCAAGCGTAAGATTCGTCCGGATGACGACCACAAGGTCAACAGCCCATGGAATATTGCTACGGATTTCAATGTCAATATGAGCTTCTCTAAAGAAGGCATCGAGGGAATGCTTAAGGAATACGAAGCTGAGCATCACACAGGAATGGATACAGATAGGATGGCAGGGCTTATCTATGACTACACATCCGGCTACCCGTTCTTAGTATCCCGATACTGTCAACTGATAGACGAGCGTGTTGCCGGAAGTGAGAAGTATCCCACAAAATCCTCTGCCTGGACACGGGAAGGCTTTTTGGAAGCGGATAAGATTCTGCTTTCGGAAAGGAACACGCTGTTTGAGTCGTTGACAGGAAAGTTATCCGATTATCCTGAGTTAAAGCAGATGCTTGCACAGATTCTGTTTGAAGGAAGCGATATTCCATATGTTGCGACCAATCCGAGTATTGAGATGGCGACTATGTTCGGATTTGTGAAGAATGAGCATAATGTGGTTACGATTACCAACCGGGTTTTTGAGACCGTACTCATGAATCATCTCTTAGCGGAGGAAACTGTCGGTCATCCTGTGTTTAATTCGGCTGTGACAGATAAAAACAGATTCATCCAGGGTGGTCACCTGAATATGAGATTGGTTCTGGAACGCTTTGTAGATACCTTTACCGAGCTGTATAAGGATGAAGAAGATCGATTCAAGGAAGAAATCGGACGGAAATATTTTCTGCTGTTCCTCAAGCCTATCATCAATGGCACAGGTCACAGCTATGTGGAAGCAAGAACACGTGACATGAAGCGCACGGATATCATCATAGACTATCGTGGGGAGCAGTTTGTTGTGGAACTCAAAATCTGGAGAGGACAGCAGTATCACGACGACGGCGAAGCGCAGATTGCGGAGTATCTGGACTTCTATCACTTGAAGAAGGGATATATGCTGACCTTCAATTTCACACAAAGCAAGCAGATTGGCGTTGTTGAAAAGCAGTACGGTGACAAGATGCTTATTGAGGCTACTGTGTGATGTTGATATAATTGAATAGTGTAAGCCCACCTTGTGATTTAGCTCGTAGTAAATTTACGGGATAGCCACACGGTGGGCTTTTTCTATATGCACCGAACTGAATAACGAATCCATAGCCGAACGCTGGATTTGGATGAACTCCAAGTCGTAGCGTTCGGCTTTTTTTGTTTACAAAACTATATATAGTGAGAATGATTGAAAATGGTCGCAATATATAGTCGTTAGCGTACCAATAGGAGGTGCTGGTGGTATTTTAACGACGGAAAATTGAAGTGGGTATATTGCACTGGAATTGATTTATGAGGGCTTGTTTGCAAAGCCTATTTTGATTATTGATAGAGGAAATTTTGAAATATGTATAAGCACTTTTTCAAAAGGTTGATAGATATAGTTTTGTCCACAATTGGAATTATCGTTCTGACTCCTGTGTGGATAATTCTTGCGATTGCCATCAAAATTGACGATCCCGGTCCGGTGTTTTTTAAGCAGAAGCGTATTGCGCAGAATAAAAACGGCGATAAACAGTACTTCACGATTCTGAAATACCGCTCGATGAAGATGAGCACACCCCACGATATGCCTACACATATGCTCGAAAATCCGGAACAGTACATAACAAAAGTCGGCAGAATTTTGCGCAAGACTTCACTCGACGAGCTCCCGCAGATTTTCTGTATTTGGGTAGGAAGTATGACTATCATTGGGCCCAGACCTGCATTGCATAATCAGGACGATCTCTACGCTGAGCGCGAGAAATATGGTGCAAACGATGTCAAACCGGGACTAACCGGATGGGCACAGATTAATGGTAGAGATGAGCTTGAGATTGATGTCAAAGCAAAGCTCGACGGCGAGTATGTAGAGAAGATGAGCTTT
>CAZVSW010000134.1:0-5051 GCA_964630005.1 uncultured Ruminococcus sp.
GCTTATAATCTGGTTCGCCGTGTCAAGAAAGCATAACGGCGAACATGATGTGTTTGCAGAAGGCGGAAAGAGCTTTGCCGTTACGGTCAATCTCACGGGGGAAGAAACGAAAGAGAGCAAGCGGCTGCTTTATGCTTCTCTTAAGGGGTGCGGCGTAAGCGCGGCGATATTCTGCGGCTGTGATTACATAGAGCAAAACAGTGCGGAGCTTTCTGAAGCGGTCAAGGACGGTCATAGCATCTGCATCCTGCTCGAACTGCCGAAAAATGCCAACAAATATGAGCTGATGCGGTATATTGCTTCGGAAAACGACAGATTCTTTCTCCTTACCGGGAAATATCCGGCATATGCCCGTACTGTTGGCAACGCGGGAAGCGACGCTTCACAGATACTTACGACATACGGGCAGATACTCTGCAACGATTACGCCGTGTGCGACGCGTCAGGGTGCGCCGGAGGAAGCATTATTGCGCTCGAAAGCGTCACATCGGACGGCGTGTGCGCGCTGACAAAAGAAATAACAGAGCGGATTTCATCCGGACTTGTGTGCGTTTCGCTATCTGTCGAAAAAAGTAAATAAAAGCATTGACTTTTTCGCTCTGATGTGGTTTAATACTTATAGGAAAAAAAGTATTGACGATGAGGTAAACACTATGTCAGAAAACAAACAAAACAGATTTGAAGGCGACTTCACTTCTACCGAACGCAAAACTTCGGGTAAAAAGCTTAAGGTTGGTATTATCGGAACAGGCTGGATCGCTGAATGCCATATGGATTCCTATAAAAAGATGGAAGACGTTGAGATCGTGGCAGGCGCTGATCTGGTGCCCGGTAAGGCTGACGAATTTTTCAAAAAATACGGCATGGAGAATGTACGTACATATCCCAGCCACAAAGAAATGATCGACAGCGAAGAGCTTGACGCCGTTTCTGTTTGTACATATAACTGCACTCATGCAGAGTGTACCATCTATGCTCTTGAGCATGGCGTAAACGTGCTTCTTGAAAAGCCGATGTGCGTTACTCTTGACGAGGCTGTTGAGATCTGCAAGGCAGAAAAGAAGTCCGGAAAGGTGCTTTCCATAGGCTTCCAGCCCAGATTTGACGCAAATATGAAGGAAATCAAGAAGATCGTCGAATCCGGCGAGCTTGGTCAGATCTATTATATCCAGACCGGCGGCGGCAGAAGACGCGGCATTCCCACACCCTACGGCACTTCGTTTATCGCTAAGGATACCGGCGGTATCGGTGCGCTCGGCGATATTGGCTGCTATTCTCTCGATATGGTACTCAACGCTATCGGATACCCGAAGCCTCTTACTGTTACCGGCTATACCGCTGATTTCTTCGGCAAAACTCCTTCTTACTATCCCAATCATCCCGAATATGCCGACGCTTTCGGTGTTGACGATTTCGCCGCAGGCTTTGTAAGACTCGAAGGCGGAATTATTCTCGACTTCCGTATCGCTTGGGCAATGAATATGGATACTTCCGGCGACACTCTCATTCTTGGTACAAAGGGCGGTCTGCGCATTCCTTCTACCGAATGCTGGAACGGCTCTGTCGGCGGAAACATGAAGCTTTATAAAGAGATTGCCGGAACACAGACCGAAACTGTCATTCCGATCCTTCACAGCGGCGGATTTGCAGATCTCTTTGATATGAAGATCCGTTCGTTTATCGATGCTGTTAAATACGGCGATCCTGTTGCCGTACCTTCTTCTCAGATTATCTATAACCAGGCAATTCTCGATGGTATCAATCGCTCTGCCGCATGCGGACACGAAATAACTATCGAAATTCCGGAGATATAAGCCATGACGCTGGTTATATTAGCGGCAGGATTAGGCAGTCGTTTCGGCGGCAGTAAGCAGCTTGAACCGGTCGGACCGAATGGCGAGATCATACTCGATTTTTCAGTGTACGATGCGCTGTGTGCCGGCTTTGACCGCGTGCTTCTGCTTATAAGACCAGAACACTACGAAATATTTAAAGAAAACATCGGCAGCCGCTTTGAGGGAAAGATAAAGGTTGAATATGCCTTTCAGTCCCCCGAAAAGTTTGTCGATCATATCCCCGAAGGACGCGAAAAGCCGTGGGGAACAGGTCATGCGCTTCTTTGTTGCAAGGATCAGCTGGCGGACGATAATTTTGCTGTTATCAACGCCGACGACTTCTACGGCAGATCGGCGTATATGAGCCTTGCGAAGCACTTCGCCGGCGGCAGTCGGGAACTTTGCATGGTCGGCTATCCCATGGTAAACACGGTGACGGAAAACGGCACGGTCTCGCGCGGTGTATGCTTCACCAATGAAGACGGGTATCTCGTCTCGATTACCGAGCATAAGAATATCGAGCTTACCGATAACGGAGATATCATCAGTCATACAAGCGACGGTGATGTGACGCTTTCTCCTTTTACCGTAACGTCAATGAATTTCTTTGGCTTTACACCGGACTTCCTTCCGATTCTGGAAGAAGGCTTCTATGAATTTTTAAAAACGCCTCATGACGAGCTTAAGGGTGAATATTATCTCCCGTCGGCTGTCAAGAGAGCGATGGACGCCGGTTATAAGGTAAAGGTTCTTCAAAGCGAAAGTAAATGGTACGGCGTAACCTATCGTGAGGATAAACCCGCTGTATGTGCCGGAATTGCGGCGCTTTGCAAGCAAGGATTATATAATTGATTTTATAAAGGGGAGATAACAGTCGACGGCTGTTTTTCTCCCCGATTTAAATATGGAGGGCAGTAAGGATACCTTGCTCATCGTTTGTATATTATGAAAAGAATATGTATTTCCCTGATATTGGCCGCCGCGTTGCTTCTTTCCGGCTGCGCGATACGAAGTAACCTCTATATCTATTCAAACTCCTCCAAGTATTCCACGCTGGATAAGCCGGTCAGCGGCAATGTTACAAAGCTGGATATTGATTGGATCGGAGGCAGTGTTGAGATCATAAAAGGCGACAGCTTTAGCGTGTCCGAAGAGGCGGATGCGGGAGATTATAATGACGAGTACCGATTGCGCTATTGGATGGACGGCACTACGCTCCGCATTAAATTCGCGGTCTCAGGCGCAAATCTGAGCAATATTGATTTGTCCAAGAGCCTTACAGTGGTGATCCCGTCCGAGCTTTCTGAGATCGATATAGACGCGGTATCTGCTGATATCGGTATAACCGGCGTAACTTCGCGCGATGTCGACATTGATGTAGTATCAGGCGATATCGATTCACAAAATGCAAGCTTTAAATATGTATCAGTTCATTCGGTCAGCGGAAGGGCAGATTTGTCTTTTGCTGAAGAGCCGCCAAAGAGTATCGATTTTGATTCTGTTTCCGGCGATTTGACGCTGTATCTGAAAGACGGCGTTGCTTTTGAGGCGAAGATGAGTTCGGTGAGCGGAGATTTTAACAGCGATTTTAATGTAAATGTTCAAAAAAACAGATATATATACGGTGAAGGTCGCGAACTTGAAATAGATTTCGATTCCGTTTCCGGCGATCTTTCTGTCAGAAAGGAAAAATAATATTATGAAAAATCTTTTGAATCTGCTTTTGACCTCAACTCTGCTTTTCGGGCTTGTTTCGTGCGGGCATACGATCGAGGAGTCGCAGCCGGAGCTACCGCCCCCGACAGTTTATACTATAGTTTATTATCATGCTTATGAAGACTGCGCCGGCATTATTGCCGATTCGGTCAGAGCTTCGTCCGGTCTTGAATTTCCGACCGTTAAGTACGAAAAGAAAATGACTCTTCCGGAAAATGCGATCATCGTCGGCGAGATATCCGACGGGGTGAGCACAACTCTTGCAAAAGAGCTTGCCGAACGCGATTACAAGATCGAAAGACTCGGCGGTTATATATATTGCTGCGGCGGTTCGGCTGATGCTGTTGCAGAAGCCGCTCAGTATATATCGTCTCAGCTTGTCGGAGAGCGCGGCATAGAGTTGGAAGACGGCTTTAAATATGTCTACGATTATCCGTATGCGATCGAAGACGCAAAGATAAACGGCATTCCGCTTTCCGATTTTACGGTGTTATATGCCGCAACTCGTGATGAGGCAAAGTATAAAGACGTCGCGAATGACTTCAAAAAGTATTTGCAGGAAAATGCAAATGTACGTCTCCGCGTATATGAACACGGCAAAAAGGATGCTGAAAATGAGATCACGATAGGTGTTGCTGTCGGTTCGGAAAGCTATGATTACAATGACTATAAAATAATCGTTAACGGCAGTAAGATATCCGTGACCGGCGGAAATGCCTGTGCGGTATGGCACGGCTGTATGGCGCTGGCTGACGCGATGGCGGCGAGCGACGGCAGGAATCTGACCGACACTGTGATTGACGGCAAATGCGATCTGATAAAAGTGAGCTGTGTAGGCGATTCGATCACAGAGGGCGGCAATTCTTCCGATGTTTACGAATACACCTATCCGGTGTACTTGCAGCGTATGCTCGGATATGACTACTTGGTGAAAAACCACGGCATCAGCGGCTATTCAGTTGTTTTTACAGATGAATACAGCTATAGCAAGAGCCGTCAATATACCGATGCAAAGAATTTTACTCCCGACGTTGTGATCTTTATGCTCGGCACAAACGACTGCAATCCCGCTCAGGCTTATAAAAACTGGGATGACGGAACACGTGAGGTGAAGTACCGTGAGGACACGCGTAAATATCTCAACGCTTTCCGTTCCGCTAACAGCGATGTACAGATTTTCATGTGCATACCGCCGACACTTTGCTATTCTACCATCTGGCCTTGGGAGGCGTGGGCGGCTAATATCGAGGCGCATACGTCGATATTGAACCGCGAGATCGCGGAGGAAGAAAACCTTCCGATCATAGATATGTTCACCTGGTCAAAGGAGCACCCCGAGGTTTTCCCGGACGGTTTGCATCCTCGCGATCAGACCTACAAGACCTATGCACAGCGCGTATACGATGAAATAATTGACACGATTATAAAACCGTAAAATATTTCTGATTAAAGAAAGAGGTCTAACAGGGGAAAACGCGCGGAGCGTGTTGTCCCTTGTTT
>CAZVSW010000135.1:0-5021 GCA_964630005.1 uncultured Ruminococcus sp.
GGACTGGCAGAAGCGCATGATTTCGCCGTCGCTCTTACCCTTGGGGTCGAAGTCGCTGCCGCCCTTGCCGCCGCCCATGGGAAGACCGGTAAGAGAGTTTTTGAAGATCTGCTCAAAGCCGAGGAACTTAATAACAGAAGCGCAAACAGAAGGATGCAGTCTGAGACCGCCCTTGTACGGACCGATAGCAGAGTTGAACTGAACTCTGTAACCGCGGTTAACCTGAACCTTGCCGTTATCATCCACCCACGAAACGCGGAACTGAATGAATCTTTCAGGTTCAACTATACGTTCGATAACGCCTGCCTTAACAATGTCGGGACGCTTTTCAACAACGGGTTCGAATGATTCGAGAACCTCACGAACTGCCTGAAGAAACTCGGGTTCGTTTGCGTTGCGTTTGCAGACGGTATCATACACGCTCTGAAGATATTGGCTTTTGAATTCCATAATATATTTTCCTTTCAATACTGAATCGATAATTTATTTTATCACACACGAGAGCGAATTGCAAGAAAAAAATCTTTGGATTTCAAAAAAAGTTACTTATATCAGCATAAACCGTTGCTTATGATGGGTCATCTGCAATTCGGATGCGTCTTCATGTCAAAAGAATTAACTTCAGACTGAAGACAAAGTCATCTACAAAAGAAAGAGGGGTTCGGGGAGAAAATCAGCCTTAGGCTGTTGTCTCCCTGAATATAATAAATATCCGTTTTTTCTGCGATTTACTCGCAAAAAAAACACTCTGAGGCGAGCTCCGCGAGCCCTCGCGCCGAGGGGAGCGTTCAAAATGCCTGTTCTTTCCGTATGAGCTTGTAGATTTAAACCTTACAGGCATTTTGTGGAGCGGCGATAAGCGCGAGAAAAGGAAAAGTGGTTCGCGGAGAAAAACGTAGTTTGTCTTCGCTTTGTTAACTTTTTGTTATTGAATATATACTTAATATATGATATATTATTCTAAACTGTAATCGGGGAACAACGCCATGACATACAAAAGCGAATTTGACAAAGCAACATTAATATCACGCTGGGACGACAAGACCTCTTTTAAAAACTTCGCCGGCGGCGACGACTATCTTGACACCGTATTCATATCGCGGCGCTACGGCAGCGTCGTCTGCCTCAAACGAAAGCCGCGCTCTGCTCACGAGCTTTTTGGGGCAACGTTTTGGGGCGTGATATGCAAAAGCAAAAACGGCGGCTCGTCCATCCGTGGATTTTTCGGTCTGAGCGTTATCGACCTGTTGATCACGGCGATCTTTTATTCGCTCTACGGCGCTATAACGCAGACCGTGCTTAAGCGGGGCGACGTTTCGGGGGCTTACTGGATGATCGGTATCGCGGCAGTGATACTGTTTATGATACTTTTCACCTCGCCAAAAACCAAACGGCGCTACGGCGAGATCATCGAGCGCGTAACAAAAAATAATTAGAAAAACTGCCATATAAATGAATCCCGCTATACCGTTTTGCGATACAGCGGGATCTATTACTTATTACGTCTTTTATACACAACTATCTCTGCGTCAGAGCCGTATGCGCCGTATTCGCAGACCAAAAGATAGTTTTCATCGGCAGTCAGACCGTAACAACGGTCACTGCCCTTCTTTTCGATCTGATTACCCAAATACATTTTATCATCGTCCCAGAACCTGATCTTCTGACCACCGGGCGCGGTATATTCGAGATTGATATAAGCCCCTTTCAGCGCATTCAGGTCGGTGACCGCAGCCATATCGTCAATTCCGAGGGCGTTGAATTCGTCGATCAGTTGCCGCTTCAGACTGCAACCTACGTCACTACAGTTTTCGCATGCTTCAAATCCACGACCGTGACAGCACGAGGAGATCATACACTCCTTGCCGAACGGCTTGCCGCCTGTCTCAGCACAGCCTCCGCATGTATCTTTGAATCCACAGCCGTCACAGCTGCATCCGCATATCGTGTTCATAGCTACTCCTTTATCTTTGTGAAAGAACATTGTTTACTTTCATGCGCGCTTCGAAATAGGGTTTGAAGCGTTTTGAAAGACCTATATAAGCGAAAAGCAAGATCTGAATCAGCGCAATTCCGCCGAGAATGAACATATAGACATTATAGGAAACATCGCCGGCGTTCTTAATGTGATCTATCACCATTTCGTTTGAAAAGTTGACAAGCAGCGAATAGACCCCGCCGATGATCATCAAAAACGACATCGTAGACGCACCGCTATATATCGCATAGGCAAAGAAAGCGCCAAGCAGTGCAAGACAGATATTCGGCAAAGCGCCGGTCAGCGACGCCTCCCTCAGTACAATAAACACGACCTCATACACAGAAAACGCCGCTCGCAAAGCACAAAACCCTACAAGCAACATAAACATCGTTTTTCGCAGACCCATCAGCTTCGGCGACGCCGCAAACACCTCGTCAACGGCTTTTTTCTTCATGGCGGCAAAGTTTTTATCCATATTTTCGCTCCTGTTTTTACATCATGGTTTTTATCATAACATAGAACGACGGCTTTTTCAACATATTTATTGACAAATCATCAATGTTCGTTTATAATTTAAATGCAGACGTTTTTTCGTGTGCAACGGAGGATGATATATTATGTACGATATTATTATAATCGGCGCAGGTCCTGCCGGACTCACCGCAGCAACATATTCGCTGAGAGCGGGCAAAAGCGTGCTGATTGCCGAGAAAGCAGGATTTGGCGGTCAGGTCGCCTTTTCGCCCAAGATTGAAAATTTTCCGGGAACAGCTTCTATAGTCGGCACGGAACTTGCCGAAAAGCTGGTTGAGCAGGCGCTTGATCTCGGCGCGGAAACAGCTTTTGGCGATGTGGATAGCATCAGCGGCAGCATCGGGGATTTCACCGTCGCGATCGGCGGTGAAGAACACCGCTGCAAAGCGGTGATCATTGCAACCGGCGCAAAGCATCGCCGTCTGAACGTACCGGGAGAGGACGAATATGCCGGCAACGGCGTTTCGTACTGCGCCGTATGCGACGGTGCGTTTTTCGCGGGACAGAGCGTGTGCATCGTCGGAGGCGGTAATTCTGCCTTGCAGGAAGCAATACTTCTTTCAGACATATGCGCAAAGGTCACAGTGATTCAGAATCTCGCCTTCCTCACCGGCGAGGAAAAGCTCTGCGAAAGAGTGAAAAGCCGCGGCAATATAGATATTATATATTCCTCAACAGTTGATTCGGTGTATGGCGGAGAAGCCCTTGAGGGCATTGTGATACGTGACGCCGACACAAAAGACACGAAAAAAATTCCGTGCGACGGAGTTTTTGTAGCAATCGGTCTCGAACCGCAAAACAAAGCGTTTGAAAACGCAGTTAACCTTAACGAATTCGGCTATATCATTGCCGACGAGAGCTGTATGACGAGCGCTCCCGGCATATTCGCCGCAGGCGATTGCCGAACCAAATCCGTCAGACAGATCACGACCGCAGTAGGCGACGGCGCCGTTGCCTCGGTCAACGCTTGCAAAGCAATAAACCAGCTTTAATTCCGCCGAAAAGGATGATATTTATGAAAAAGAACAAACTTATGAAGCTTGCCGCATCGGCAGTCTTGTGCTCCTCCCTGCTTTTCCAGTCAATAAGCGCCGCCGGACTTGTCGGCGACCTCAACGATGACGGAAAGATCTCCTCAGCCGATTACATCACGCTCCGCAAAGGACTGTTGGACAGCGAAGATATTTCTGAAAACGGAGATATCAACGGCGACGGAAGAATCACTTCCGCAGATTACGTCGCACTCAGACTGCACATTTTAGGCATCAAAAAAATCGTACAGCCCGAAGACAGAACCGTCCGCACGGCAGTCAGCCTTGGCTGTACTTATAAACTCTCGGGCGACGCACAGATAGGCAGCTCATACCCTGACAGCTACTCTCTTGAGCTGACCGACGGCGCGTATTCCGAAACCACTTCGTATAACAACTCAAAATATGTTGGTTTCAATATGGTCGGCGACAAAACAGGCAATATCACCGTCGACCTCGGTAAGAAGATCGACGGACTCAACGCTTTCGAATTCTCGTTCCTCTCTGTTAATACGGCAGGCATCAATCCGCCCGCCAAGGTCACCGTATCCATCTCCGATGACGGCGCAAAATGGCAGGAGCTTTCGCCTATGAAGCTCAATTCCTCCCCAACCGAAAAAAACGAAAAGGCCACTCTGGAGCTTAGCAGCGACGTTTCTGCAAGATACGTGCGCTTTACCTTCCTCGGTAAGTCGGCGTGGGTTTTCGTCGACGAGGTCGCTGCGTATGCCGACCTGCCCGCAAGCGAACAGTATATTCCCCAAAATGCCGTTTACACCGCCTATCTGAGCGATATTGCCGACAAGGTCAGAAACGAAAACCTTGCGTCGGTCAAGAGCAATGTCTCTATTGACGTCGCAAAGGAACAGACAAACATTTCGGTCGGCAAAAAGTATTCCCTCTCCTCTAAAACAGCTCCGATAGCAGACATGAAAGACGACGGTAAGAGGCTTACCGACGGCGCATTCGGCTCTACCTTTGAGGACGGCAACTGGTCGGCTTTTGACGGCAGCAAGGAGCAGGTAATTACCGTCGATCTCGGCGCTATCAGCAACGATATAAACAAGTTGGCGCTCGCCGCATACCAGCGCACCGAAAGCGGCATCTATCTGCCCACATATGTTGACTTTGAAGTTTCTTCGGACAACCGGACATTTAAGTCGATCGCCAGACAGTATGCGCCTACAGCCGCCGCAAATGGGTCTTATACCTTCACATTTGCGTCCGATCACTGCATAAGCGCCAAGTATGTACGCTTCAGAATGGGCGTTTCCGGCGGCAGAACAATGCTGGCGGCAGAAACCGCGGTATATGCCCGCCGCGAAGCAACTCCGAGCTTCTATCCCGAAATCAAGCTCGACACAAAAGATTCGGGCGATTGGGCAGTACCCACTACAACCAAGCTCAACCTCATTCAGGGCAAGGGCGTACAGGTCGAGCCGTACATCAACATGGACTCCATTATCGACCCGGAA
>CAZVSW010000136.1:0-2932 GCA_964630005.1 uncultured Ruminococcus sp.
GGGGAGCGTTCAAAAGCGTAGCTTTTGTGGAGCGGCGATAAGCGCGAGGAGGAAAAGTGGTTTACGGAGAAAAACGTAGTTTGTCTCCGTACTAAAAGGAAAGGGGTCTCGCAGGGGAAAACGTAGTTTGCCCCTGCCTTTAGAATTATACTATATTTTTTCCTCCTTTTCAACTATTTTAACAAATTAAGGTGTTTTTTTTGATTCAGATGTCGTATAATATAGTCTGAATAATAAGATGGCATTGGATTGCCGTTAAGGAGCATCACTTATGTCTATTGCATCAAAAATTTTTGGCACATACAGCGAGAGGCAAGTTAAAAAACTTACCCCGATAGTTAATAAAATAGAAGCCCTTGCAGATAAATACTCCGCCATGTCGGACGACGAAATGAGGGCGCAGACGCCCATACTTAAAAACCGCCTCGCTTCGGGCGAAACTCTTGACGATATACTCCCCGACGCGTTCGCGCTGGTAAGAGAAGCGGCAGACCGCGTGCTCGGCACGCGCCACTACCGCGTTCAGCTCATCGGCGGCATCATCATACACCAGGGCAGAATTGCCGAAATGAAGACCGGCGAAGGTAAGACCCAGGTCGCCACCCTCCCGGCGTACCTCAACGCCCTCACCGGAAAAGGCGTTCACATCGTGACCGTCAACGACTACCTCGCCAAGCGCGACAGCGAATGGATGGGCAAGCTATATAATTACCTCGGTCTTTCGGTCGGTCTGATCGTCCACGGACTCACCAACGAACAACGCAAAGCCGCATACGCCGCAGATATCACCTACGGAACGAACAACGAGATGGGCTTTGACTATCTGCGCGACAATATGGTTATATATAAGGAAAGAATTTCTCAGCGCGGGCATGAATTCGCCATCGTCGACGAGGTCGACTCCATCCTCATCGACGAAGCGAGAACGCCGCTCATCATCTCCGGCATGGGCGACGAATCAAACGAGCTCTATAAGCGCACCAACGACCTCGTACGCCGCATGACCAGCTTCCGCATCAAGGAGATCGACGGCAAAGTAGGTCACGACGATATCGACGCCGATTACATCATCGACGAAAAGGCACGCACCGCAGTGCTTGGCAAGAGCGGTATTAAAAAAGCAGAACAGTATTTCGGCATTGAAAACCTCGCAGACGGCGAAAATATGGAATATATGCACTATCTCGATAACGCGATCCGCGCCCACGGCGTTATGCAGCGCGACGTCGACTATGTCGTCAAGGACGGTCAGGTCCTTATCGTTGACAGCTTCACCGGACGTATCATGCCCGGCAGACGCTTCTCAAACGGTCTGCACCAGGCGATCGAAGCCAAGGAAAATTGCAAGATCGAGCGCGAAAACAAGACCCAGGCGACCATCACCTTCCAGAATTACTTCCGCATGTATAAAAAGCTTTCCGGCATGACCGGTACGGCGCTTACCGAGGAATCCGAATTCAGGGAGATATATAACCTCGACGTCGTCGAAGTGCCGACGAACAAGCCCCTCGCCCGCAAGGACATGAACGACCTCGTCTATAAGACCGTAAACGGCAAATACCGCGCTATTATCGAACAGATCAAGGCCTGTCACGAAAAGGGTCAGCCGGTTCTGGTCGGTACGGTGTCCATCGATAAGTCGGAGCTTATTTCGGAGCTTCTGAAAAGAGAAGGCATCAAGCATAACGTCCTGAACGCCAAGCTGCACGAAAAAGAAGCCGAGATCATTGCTCAGGCAGGTATGTTCGGCGCGGTCACGATCTCTACCAACATGGCGGGCAGAGGTACTGACATAAAGCTCGGCGGCAACGCAGAGTTCCTCGCCAAAAAGAAAATGCAGGACGACGGCTGTGACGAAAGTCAGATCGCCGACGCGACCTCCTACGCGCACACCGATAACGCGGAAGTGCTTGAACTGAGAGCACGCTTCAAGCGCTATGAAGAGGAATTCGAAGCTCAGATCAAGCCCGAAGCAGAAAAGGTCAGAGAAGCCGGCGGTCTGTTCATAATCGGCACGGAAAGACACGAGTCGAGACGTATCGATAACCAGCTCCGCGGACGTTCAGGACGTCAGGGCGACCCCGGCGCAAGCTGTTTCTACCTTTCCATGCAGGACGACCTGATGCGCCTTTTCGGCTCGGACAGAGTGCTGAGCGTCGTTGAAGCAATGGGACTTCCCGAAGATCAGCCAATTGACGCAAAAATACTTTCATCATCAATAGAATCGGCTCAAAAACGCCTTGAAGGTCAGAACTTTGAGCGCAGAAAGAACGTTTTGCAGTACGACGACGTCATGAACCGTCAGCGCGAGCTCATCTATGGCGAACGTCAGGCTGTTCTGAACGGCGACGACCTCAGAGACAAGCTGCGCAAGATGGTCTATGACTATGTAAACGACGGCGTAGGGCGCTTCTGCTCCTCAGACATACCCGACGAGTGGAATCTTGAGGGTCTGCGCGGCTTCTACAGAGGCGTGCTCTGCGGCGACGACGATTTCAGATATTCTTCGCCCGAGGAGCTGGGCAAGATCAACGCGGAGTACATCGCCGACATGCTGAAAAAGCGTGCCGATGAACGCTATGCGGCGCAGGAAGAGCTTTTCGGCGAAGAGCGCTTCAGAGAGATCGAACGCATCGTGCTCCTCGAAAACGTAGACCGCAAGTGGGTCGATCACATCGACGCAATGGACGACCTGATCTCGGGCGTGGGGCTGAACGCCTACGCTCAGCGCAACCCCATTTCGGAATATAAGATCGTCGGTTCGCAGATGTTCGACGAAATGATCGATAATATCCGCACCGATACGGTAAGAATGCTGCTTTGCATCGCCCCCAAACGTCAGATCGAGCGCAAACAGGTCATGACCGCGGCGGATAATATGAACATCGGCGGCGACAAAAAGATCACCGTGGTCAAAACCAAGGCGGAAAAG
>CAZVSW010000136.1:2942-4991 GCA_964630005.1 uncultured Ruminococcus sp.
CCCTGCGGCAGCGGCAAAAAATATAAAAAATGCTGCATGAAATAAGCAGCAGCGAAGGGAAGAAGATATTTTGGGTTTCGGAACGATTCTGCTCGGCTATATTTTAACCATGTTCGACGCCTTCGGCGCAGGCATTATCGGCTGTCCGCTGATGGCGTACGGCTTTTCGAAGCTGAACCGCATAAACAGCCGCTTCGGCGTATGCGCGATATTTTCGGTGATATCGCTTTACGAGCCGGTGTTGCAGGTGCTCGCCATATTCGAACTGGTCGACCCGATGTCGACGGGCTTCCTTCTGGCGCACGTGGCGTCGTATGTGATAAAGCTGTTCATTCTTATCAATTTCTATGCCGCCGTCGGCGACATAGCTTCTGCCGCAAAGGCTTTGAAGCTTCAAAGCGGCGCGAAGAACCGGCTTTACATCAACTGCGCCGCCACGCTCGTAATGGTCGTGTCTGCACTTTGGGGCGGCGTCAATACCGGTACGGAGCTGCTTATTAACATAGCGTACGCGGTTACGGGAATAATAAACATATTATTCATTTGGGACTGCGCGTCAAAGATCACCACGCGCGAACAAATGACAAAGGACAAGCTCGCCCTCAAACATATCGAGGACGAGGAAAAGAAAAAGGCGGAAAAACGCAGGCTTAAGGAAAAGCAAGAGGAGGATTGAACGTGAAGAACAAGGTGCTGAAACTTTTTATGTCGCCGCTCGTTCCGGTCGGCATGTTCTTTCTTATCAATCCCACTTTTGCGCTTTTCGATCCGCTTCCGGATTTTATCGGATATCTGCTTATCATCGGCGGGATATACGAGCTGACCGCGCTGGACGGACGCATAGAAATGGCTTCAAAAAAGCTGCGCTACCTTGCGATACTTTCAGCGCTGAGGCTTGTCGTCGCGTTCTCGACGTTCGGCTACGATTCAAGCACGATCATGATGCTGTGCTTCGTAATGGCGATATGCGAGGCAATACTCGTCGTCTCTTTTATCAGCGACTGGTTCGACGGCTTTGATTACCTTATGCAGCGCTGCGGCGCGTTCGAAGCGCTGAAAAATCAGACAAACACCCGCTTCATCACCGGCGTATTCTTCTTTGCAAGGATCGCGCTCGGCTTCCTGCCCGAGCTTTCGGCTATATTCGAGCTCAGGGCGTACTTCGATATCGACAAATCGCCGGTATGGAAGGCGCTGGCAAGCTATAAACCGTTTGAGATAGCGCTGTTTGCGCTGATCGTGCTCATACTTGGCATTTATTGGTACGCAAACACGCTGAAGTATATAAAAATGCTGAAAAACGACAGGGAGTTCGTCTCAAACGCGGGCGAAAAATACCTCGTTTTCATAAGCAACGGACGGAGCGAGGAGACAAAGTTCAGGATCGTTGACGGTCTTGTTGTCGCCGGGTTTGTCTTCATGCTCGATTTCACCATCGATATGACCCCCATACTGCCGTCGTTCATCGCGACGTCGCTGATGTTTGCGGCGTGCTTCCTCATGAGGAGCTATGCGCCCGTCAAAAAGCTGATAGTTCCGGCCGCGACGGCCACGGTGCTTCAGATCGCTTATGAATACTGCGCGGCGGTCATCGTTGACCTCAACGTGTTCAGTATGAGCGACGTGCCTGTCTCTACGACGGTGACGCTCGTTTTGCTCGGCGCGGCTTATGCAGGCGCGTCGGTGCTGTTTGTTCATAAGGTCGAGGAGACGCTCGCCGAAGGCAGGCTCAGAACCACAGAGCTTTCGCCGCTTGCCGGCTGGCGTAAGCTCAACGTCGCGTATTATATTTTCATAGGCGCGTACCTGCTCACCCACATCCTGCCGGTGATCGGCGGCTGGCTGCTTTGGGTCAAGCTGTTTTCGGAGTTTACGTTCGTCATCGGCGCGATCGTGTGTTGGAATAAATCGATAAAAATTGACGAGTGACAACACTACGCGTTTTCCCCCGTAAAACCCATTTCTTCCGATAGACGGAATAATAATTAAAATCTGTCGCGAAGCGACACCTATTAAAGAAAGGGGTCTAACAGGGGAAAACGCGCGGAG
>CAZVSW010000137.1:0-4958 GCA_964630005.1 uncultured Ruminococcus sp.
CGACCCCAATATAACCACCTCGCTCCTCGAGCATACGATATCTTATAAAAAGTGCCCCATCTCCATCCTCAAAGCGGGCGACGTTGACGACGTCGAAGGGCGCTGCGAGCGTATCGATTCCGGTATCGTCTCGGCTTCATCGCTCCATACCTTCCTCCGCATGTTTATAATCTGCGACAAGGTGCGCCACGTGACCCGCTCAAACGCAATCATAAACGTGCTTTCGATCGCGCTCGCGTTCTTTGTTTCGTTCTTCCTCGCAATAACCGGCGAGCTGGTCGGGGTAAGCTCGTTCTACCCTGTGCTTTTCCAGCTTCTGTGGCTTTTGCCCATCGGCGTGATTTCGTTCATTTTATAGACAAACCGCGCCGGCGGAATGACATTTATCTCCGAATCTGACAGCCGGATTTTTGCAAAAAGCCAATTTAGACTTGTTTTTTGTGCAAGGTGCACAAATTTCGGGTCAAATATTCTATACTTCGCACAAACGATTTTACTTGCTTAAAGCCATTTTGTATTTTATAATATAATAAGAGACTGCCTTTCTTCGGTTTGACCTTATTTGATGAAACGGAAGACTGTCTCTTACCACCAAAACATAGGGAGAATATATTATGGCGAAATTTCAATCAAACCAAATCAGAAATATCTGCCTCTTGGGGCACGGCGGTGACGGTAAAACGTCTCTTGCGGAAGCAATGCTTTACGTCGCAAAGGTCACCGATAGATTAGGTAAGATCGCAGACGGCAATACCGTCAGCGATTTCGATCCCGACGAAATTAAAAAGCAAGGATCTCTTTCTGCCGCTCTCATGAACCTCGTCTGGAACGACAAAAAGATCAATATCATTGATACCCCCGGCGATTTTGACTTTGTCGGCGAAGTCAAGCAGGCCGTTTCAGTTGCCGCGAGCGCTATTTTGGTAGTAGACGGCAAGTCGGGTCTTAAGGTGGGCGCTGAGCTCGCATGGGATCACGCCGGAAAGCTTCCCAAAGCGATATTCGTCAACAAGATGGACGACGAAAACGCAAAATTCGACAAGGTTGTAGCAGAACTCCGCGAAACCTTCGGCAACACCATCTGCCCGTTCTTTGTACCTTTCAACGAGGGTACTCCCGATATCGGCTTCGTCAACATCATCAAAGAAAAAGCATATAAATTCGATAAAAACGGCAACCGCAGCGACACCGAGATTCCGGATAGCTTCCGCGACGCTATGGAGCTTTATACCGCTCAGGTCAACGAGGCGCTCGCCGTCACCAGCGAAGAGCTGATGGAAAAATTCTTTGAAGGCACGCCCTTCACCCACGAGGAAATGAGCGCCGCGCTCAACAAGGGTCTCTTCGAAGGCTCGATCGTACCCGTGTTCAGCGGCTCTGCGACGACCCTCGCAGGCGTCAGAACCCTCCTCGACATGATCGCAAACTCTTTCGTTTCACCCGTAGACCGCGCAAAGACCTCCGCGCTTGACGCAGACGGCAACCCCGCGACCTATACCGCCTCCTCGGACGGCGAACCCGCGATCTTTGTTTATAAGACCGTCGCCGACCCGTTTGGCAAAAAGACCTTCTTCAAGGTCGTCAACGGCACGCTCAAAAAAGACACGATGCTTGTAAACAAGTCCACCGGTCAGACCGAAAAGATCGCCAAGATCGTCACCTGCGTGGGCAAGACCGAAACGGAAGTCGACGAGCTCGCATACGGCGATATCGCCTGCACGGTCAAGCTTGTCAACACCAATACCAACGATACCCTCTCCACACCCGGATTCAAATATACAAACCCCAAGATCGTCTTCCCGACTCCGTATCTCTGCAAGGCGATCGTTCCCAAGGCAAAGGGCGACGAGGACAAGATCTCTTCCGGCGTAGCAAAGCTGCTTGAAGAAGACCTCACCGCCAGATACGAAAATAACGCTGAAACAAAGCAGATGTGCCTCTACGGACTGGGCGATATCCATATCGACACCCTTGTCTCCAAGCTCAAAAACCGCTTCGGAACAAAAGTTGATATCGAAGCCCCGAAAGTTCCTTATAGAGAGACCATCAAAAAGAAGGCGCAGGTTGAAGGAAAGCACAAAAAGCAATCCGGCGGCCACGGTCAGTACGGTCATGTCAAGATCGAATTCGCTCCCGGCGAAAAGGACGAGCTTGAATTTACCGAATCCGTATTCGGCGGAGCTGTGCCCAAAAACTTCTTCCCCGCTGTTGAAAAAGGACTTCAGGAATCCATGGCGAAGGGCATCCTCGCCGGATATCCGGTTATAAAAGTCAAAGCGAACCTGTTTGACGGTTCTTACCACCCCGTTGATTCATCGGAAATGTCGTTCAAGGTGGCGGCAAACCTCGCCTTTAAAGAAGGCATGAAGGCCTGCAACCCCGTGATCCTTGAACCCTATGGCGAGCTTAAGGTCCTTGTCCCCACCTCCTTCTCCGGCGATATAATGAGCGATGTCTCAAAACGCCGCGGCAGAGTTATGGGCATGTCCGAAGCCGAAAAGAAGGGCTATACCGTGATCGACGCCGAAGTTCCGTCAGCCGAGATGATGACATACGCCGTCCAGCTCAGGGCTATGACACAGGGTCGCGGCTCCTATACCTTCTCCTTCGTCAGGTATGAGGAAGCTCCGGCTGAAATCGCCGCCAAGGTGATCGAGGCAGCCAAGAAGGATAATCCCGACGGGGAATAATCAATGGCTTTTGCCAAAAAACGCATCCCCTTTACGAAAGGAAAGTAATTACTTATGAAAAACACCACTTTGCTCAGAGCTGTTGCCGTTATTGTGCTTTTCACACTGCTCACGGCACTTGCCGCTTGCGATACCGGCGAAATCAAGGGTTCAAACTTCCTTGAATCCATCCCCGATATCCCCTCTGATATCGAAAGCTCCGCCGACGAGTCATCCGCTGCGGACCCTGAACCGGCACCCGGTCAGGCTCATATGCCCGTAATCGCCACCACCGGCAACATTACCGCAGGTCATATCCTCGTTACCGGTACTTGCGACGAGGGCGCGAGCGTGAGAATCAGCGGCGGCGTCAACGACGTCACCGTGAAGTCTATCGACGGCTATTTCATAGCTCAGGTCGACATGATCTCCAGCACCACAACAGTGCTCGAAGCTGTCGCTTTCAGCGACGATCTTACCGAGAGCGAAGTGCGTTCCTTTGAAGTTATATATGACGCTACCGCAGAAAAGAGAGTAGACGGCAACGGCGTTACTGTCGGCGCAAACAGCTATCTCCTGTTCGACAGCGTGCTTGACGACTATCTCGGCAACAACCTCCTCAGCCAGACCGAGATCAAGTCCTTCAAGGAATTTGTCAACGCTAAATGCGCAAACCTCAAAAAGCGCGCAAATTCCTACCCCGCAACCCTCCTCTATGTCCTCATCCCGGACTCCGCCTCCATTTACGGCGAACGTCTGCCTGAAAATATTGAAAAAACATCCTATAAGACCCGTTATCAGTACGTGAGCGAAGCGCTTGCCGAAACCAACGCTACTCTTATCGACATGACAGATATCTTCATGGCTCAGAAGGATGAACACCTGCTTTATCAGAACACTGACAGCCACCTCACGGAATACGGCGCATACCTCGTTTATAAAGAGATATGCAACGTAATGGCTCAGCGCTTCCCTGACGCCGCAGCACGCGATCTTGAAACCGAGTTCAACTCTGCCACCTCTACCGTCCTCGGCGGCGACCTTGCATATTATTCAAGCGTCGACAGAGAGGTAGTTACCGAAACCGTAACAAGATATACACCCAAGTTCACCCTCCGACTCGGTAAATGGGAAAATTCCGATCTTAACATCTCCGACCTCAGCTCCTATCAGAGCGCAGACGACGCAAGACTTGCTACCGGCAACGGCACCGCCTCACAGCGCGTTATCTTCAAGACCAACCGCAGCAACCTCCCCTGCGCACTGATTTACCGCGACGACAACTCTATTCCCATGTTCGGCGCACTGGCAGAACGTTTCGATACCGTAATGTTCGGCAAGAGCGGGGACTTTACCGTCAACATGACCGACGCACAGCGTTACAGCAGCGCCGCTCATTCCACCGTTGACTACATAATCGTTATGGTTACCGAAAACAACATCGCCGGTATCCTTAAGTAAACGAACCTGAAAAAGCTATATGGGGCTGCTGCAAAGCATTTTTGCGGCAGCCCCGTTGGTCGTATTTCACAACCGCATATGCCGTACCGCCGATTTCATCCGCAACATTGACAAAATTGCTTTTGCTGACAATTTTGCTATTGCATATTTATACGCCGTATGCTATTATATAAACGGAAATTGTGAATAAATATTCATTTAAACACGAATATCACTGAATAATATACAGAGGTGCAACATGAAGATCTTCATCGACGGAAGAGCCGGAACTACCGGACTCAGAATATACGAACGGTTGGCTGCGCGTACGGATATCGACCTGATCATCCTTTCGGAAGAACAGCGAAAAGACGCACAGTGCCGCCGGGAAGCGCTGAACAGCGCGGACGCGGCGTTTTTATGTTTGCCGGACGCCGCCGCCATTGAGGCTGTCGCCATGGTGGAAAACCCCAAAACCGTCATTATCGATACCTCGACCGCCCACCGTACGGACGCGGGCTGGGCATACGGTTTTCCGGAGCTTTCCGCTGATCACGAAAAGGCTGTTGCCGCTTCAAAGCGCATCGCCGTCCCCGGCTGTCACGCAAGCGGCTTTATCGCGCTGGTATATCCGCTCATCGAAGCCGGCGTTCTGGATAGATCTGCCCTGCTTAGCTGTTTTTCGCTTACCGGTTATAGCGGCGGCGGCAAAAAAATGATCGCCGAATATGAGGCTGAAGAAGTCAGTCCTCTGCTCGGAGCTCCGCGTCAGTACGGTCTTACGCAACAGCACAAGCATCTTAAAGAGATGCGCGCCGTGACCGGCATCGCCGAGCCGCCCATCTTTTG
>CAZVSW010000138.1:0-4941 GCA_964630005.1 uncultured Ruminococcus sp.
ATAATCAGCGCGCTCAAGACCGTACCCGGAAAGATAGTCATTAACGTTTTCGGCACTGCCGCAGATAATATATAAATTCGGCTGATTGCAAAACAGTTTTCTGAGTTCACCGCAAAAAAGTTCGTTCTGTTCGATAAGTATGATCACAGTATCCGGCCTGCGCCTGATAACAAGCTCACGCGTAAAAGAGCCTGTGCCCGGACCGTATTCCACAATCACCTTAGCCGAATCAAAACATATCGGCTGCATCATTTTATCAGACAAGCTCTTTCCGCTGGGCGCTACAGCACCTATTTTTCTCGGATGTTTGATATATTCCAAAAAGAAATTCAGTATTATATACCCTCAGCGTCGTTTTACTCAGCATCTGAACTATGCTGTGGGTACATTTTAGCATATACATATATGGCGTCGGCTATATAAAATATAAAGTTTTCTTTATTTTTGAGCAGTATCTGATGCGATTATTCTATCATGGCATAACACACCTGTCAAGGTCATTGTCGCTGAAAAGCCGGAAAAGAACCCCGGCGACACTGTATTGACATACCATATGAACTATGCTATAATGCTTTTGCAAACAATTCGCGGCTCGTGTATGTTTTCACAAAAGTGCATCGGGCGTGCCCGTAATGTATTCTTCAGCCATGAATAGTTTGAGATTTTGGTAACGGCACTTCGTGCCGTGAGGTCCGACTCCTCGCTTATTTTGTCTTTACGACAAGCACAGTTAACACAAAAACGGCGTAAAAGCACGGCTTGCCCTGCTTTTGCGTCAGCTCTTTACGCCCTGCCTCCTGCGGGATACCGTATGTCTGCAACAGCTTCCACGGCAAGCCTGCCGCCGAATCTGACGCAGTATACTCAACGCAGGAGCCGCGTAATCTGCGATATTAATCAGAGCATGTTCATAGTGTGAACACGCTAAGTGTTTTCAGGAGGTTTTTATGTTTGGAAATACTGTTATTATAAACGAAAATACACGCGGCTTACTTTTTGAAAACGGCATTTTCAAAAAGCTGCTGATGCCCGGAAAATACCGTACCACGAAAAGCAAGAATATAGAAATACTTAATACTGATCAGCCGATAGCTTCTTCTGCATGCGCCCTCTCAAAGCTTTTGGAAAAAAGTGATATAAAAGCTCAGATCGGCAAGATTTATGACGTGAAAGAAAACCAGCTCGCGCTCAGATATACCGACGGAGTTTTCACAGACGTACTCACACACGGCAGATACGCATTCTGGAAGGATGCCGGCAATATCGAGCTGAAGATCATTGACATATCTGACCCGGAAACGACCGCAGGCATTTCACCTGACACATTTTCGCTGATGCAGCAATGCTTTTATAAAAAGATCGACGTACCGGCGCACTTTGTAGCGCAGCTTTATATAAATAACAGCTTTGCGCGCATTCTCGCCCCCGGCGTTTACTACTTCTGGAACTCGGCGTGCCCTGTCAGCACAAGCCTGATCTACACCGGCAAAAACAAGATCGACGTTATGGGTCAGGAAGTACTTACGCAGGATAAGGTCACGCTTCGTGTCAGCTTTGTATGCTATTACACAGTAACGGATTTTGAAAAGCTGTCGATGGATTCAAACGAGCTTAACGAGATAATCCACGTCAGTGTTCAACTTGCGCTCAGAGATTATATCGGCGGTCATACTATCGACGCGATTCTCGCCGGCAAGGACGAGATGTCGGCATATGTGCTCTCCAAGCTCAAAGAAAAAGAGCCTTCGCTGTATATCGGATTTTCCGACGCCGGAGTAAAGGACATAATTCTCCCGGGCGAGATCAGAGACATCATGAACACCGTCCTCATTGCCGAAAAGCAGGCGCAGGCAAACGTCATCTCGCGCCGCGAGGAGGTTGCTTCAACCCGTTCGCTTCTCAACACCGCCAAGCTTATGGACGAAAACAAAACGCTGTATAAGCTCAAAGAGCTGGAATACGCAGAGCGCATATGCCAGCACGTCGGCAATATCAATCTTAACGGCAACAGCGACCTGCTTTCACAGCTTTCCGAGCTCCTCACAAAAAAGTAATAACCAAAAAAGAGCCATCGGGCAGTATAAAACCCGATGGCTCTTTTTCTTTTTATTGTTGCAAAAGAGATACCTCATAAGCGAAGTATCTCTTTATGGCTAATATATTACTTATTTCTAAGCTCGTTTCTCTTGATCTTGCCGCTGATAGTTTTAGGCAGAGCATCGACAAATTCAATCACTCTCGGATACTTATAAGGAGCGGTATGTGTCTTGACATATGTCTGAATTTCCTTTTTCAGCTCATCGCTCGGTACTGTACCCTTTGTTGTTACAATGGTTGCCTTAACTACCTGACCGCGAACCTCATCCGGCACGCCGGTAACAGCGCATTCAAGAACGTACGGAAGCTCCATGATAACGGATTCGATCTCGAACGGTCCGATACGATAGCCGGAAGACTTGATAACGTCGTCAACACGACCGACGAACCAGAAATAGCCGTCCTCGTCACGCCAAGCAGTATCGCCTGTGTGATAATATCCGTCGTACCAGCAAGCGTCTGTTTGCTCCTGACCGCGGTAATAGCCCGCAAACAAACCGGCAGGAACTACGTCAGCAGTTCTTACAACGATCTCGCCAACCTCACCGGGAGCGGTTTCGTTGCAATCCGGGTCGACGATGCGTACGTCGTACTGGGGATTGGGCTTACCCATCGAGCCAACCTTCGGGGTCTCGCCGAACAGGTTTGCGATGGTAAGCGTGGTTTCGGTCTGTCCAAAACCTTCCATGATCTTCAGTCCGGTGTATTCATAGAATTTGTTGAACACCTCGGGGTTAAGCGCTTCTCCCGCGGTAGTTATATACTGCAAGCTTGAAAGGTCATATTTCGCAAGATCTTCCTTGATGAAGAAGCGATACATTGTAGGAGGAGCGCAGAAGGTGGTTATATTATACTGTTTGAACAGCGGGAGAATATCTTCTGCATGGAATTTGTCAAAGTCATAGACAAACACAGCTGCTTCGCAGAGCCGTGCACCGTAAAGCTTGCCCCAGAGCGCCTTGCCCCAGCCGGTGTCTGCGATCGTGAAGTGGATGCCTGCCGGATCGACATTGTGCCACCAAGCGGCTGTTACGATGTGTCCGAGAGGATACGTAGCATCGTGCGTGGCGATCTTCGGATAACCGGTCGTTCCGGATGTAAAGAACATGATTGCGGGATCGGTCTTCAGAGTATCTACCCGTACGAGCTTTTCGGACGCCTCTTCAACGCCCTTGTCAAAGCTATGCCAGCCTTCGCGTTCGCTTCCGGCAAGAACCTTGATAAACGGTTCGGTTCTTCCTTCCAGCGCAAGCTCGACCTGATTTGCGCAATCGTCCTTTTCGAGAGTGATGATACCGTTGATGCGACCGGAATCAAAGCGGTATTCGTAGTCGTGCTTAACAAGCAGTGAGGTTGCGGGAACAGCAACAGCGCCGAGCTTATGCAACGCTATGATGGCAACCCAGAAGTGCCAGCTGCGGCGAAGAACGAGCATGATGCGGTCTCCGCGCTTTATGCCGAGAGAGGCAAGATAATTTGCGGCCTTGTTGCTGAGGCGGGAAATATCCGCATAAGTGAAATTCTTCTGCTCCTTATCGTTCGAAAGCCAAAGCATTGCAAGCTTATCGGGACATTTTTTTGCAAGCTCGTCAACAACGTCATAGCCGAAATTGAAATTATCGGGGATATTGAAGCTAACGCCTTTGAGTCTTCCGTCGGGATGGAGCTCTTCGTCCATATATTTATGATATATACAATCGTTATATCTGTTTCTGTCTATTACATTTTTCTCTGCGGTTTCGTTTATCATAACCGGTTCCTCTAATACTTCTCCTTCGTTTTTGAATACGACGGCGAGGAAGACGCAGTCTGAGCCGCCAACAGCTACCATGCCATGGCGATGACCTGAATCATAAAATACGCTGTCTCCCGGGCCGAGCAGTTCGACGTGATCTTCGAGCTGTACCTTCATCTGACCGGAAATGATCATGTCAAATTCCTGACCCTTGTGTGTTGAAAGCGCGATAGGTTCGTTTTCGAGCTTTGAATCGTATTTTGCGGTAACTACAAACGGTTCAGCCATACGGTTCTTTAAAAGCGGCGCAAGATGGCGATAGTTGAATCCCTCTCTTCTTCTGATGGGCATACCCTCCCCTGCGCGTGTGACGTTATAAAAATCAAGCTTAGGATCGGAACCGCTTACGAGTTCGGAAAGATCCATGCCCATTTTTCCCGCACATTTGAACAGGAAGGTAAACGAGAAGTCGAATTCACCGGTTTCAAGCTTCTCATACTCAGCCGTTGTAACTCCGGCCGCTTCAGCCATTTCAGCCGCAGAAAGCTCGGCATTCTGGCGCGCCCATTTAAGGCGTTCTGCGATAACTTTTGTTTGATTTTCCATGAAAATACTACCTCTTTTCAAAAAATAAAGGTTCATCTGCACAGAGATGAACCTAAAAATTCACAACCACTCCTGCAAGCGTCAAACAACGCCTTTTCGTTTATACGGTGAAAATGACAGACCGTCGCCGCTTACTGGAATTCAGCTGCGCTACTCAGGGGTGATAAGCACCGTTCATATCTCTACTGTCTCGCACCAAACGACAGCTCTCTGGAAGAGGGTTATGAAGGACCCGTGTCCCCGTCAAAGTATTTAGCATATTTGATTGCTCATATAATACCACATTGTCCGACCGTTGTCAATAGGTATTTTGAAATTTTTTATTTTTATTTTTCAAGCTCGTATTCTATTCCGCCGAGCAATATATATCCGTCGGCAAGCTCGATAGGAAAATCGGCCTTACTGCCGCCTTCGACAGAAAAGTTTTCTATGTATATGCGGTCATTGATGATATAATAGCGTATCTGATATACTTCATTTCCGATATATTGCTTACCGAAACC
>CAZVSW010000139.1:0-4920 GCA_964630005.1 uncultured Ruminococcus sp.
AAAAAATGATCGCCGAATATGAGGCTGAAGAAGTCAGTTCTCTGCTCGGAGCTACGCGTCAGTACGGTATTACGGAACAGCACATGCATCTTAAAGAGATGCGCGCCGTGACCGGCATCGCCGAGCCGCCCATCTTTTGCCCGATAGTCGACGATTTTTACAGCGGTATGCAGGTCACCGTACCGATTTTCAGCAGTCAGCTGAAGTGCGGCGCGGAAGAGGTAAGAGAAATTTATAAAACCAAATACAACGGTCCGCTGGTAACATGCGACGAAGCGCTCGACGAGGGCGGAATGCTTTCTGCCGCGGCGCTTTCCGGCAAAGACTGCATGAAAATCGCCGTCTTCGGCGGCGAGGAGCGCATTCTGCTCACCGCAGTTTACGACAATCTCGGCAAGGGCGCTTCGGGCGCGGCGCTCGAGTGCCTCAACATAGTTATGGGAAAAGAAAAGACGTTGGGTCTTGAAATATAATAGGAGTACAGAAAATGGAAATAATCAACGGCGGCGTTTGCGCCGCAAAGGGCTTTAAAGCGGCCGGAATACATTCCGGTATACGTAAAAACAAAACCAAAAACGATCTCGCGCTGATATACAGCGAAGCGCCGGCAACCGCCGCCGCAGTATACACCACAAACTTAGTCAAGGGCGCGCCCCTTCTGGTGACAAAAAAACACCTTTCAAACGCCAGAGCGCAGGCGGTCATTTGCAACAGCGGCAACGCCAACACCTGCAACGCAGACGGCATCCAGATCGCCGAGGGCATGTGCGACCTCGCTTCCTCTGTTCTTAACATCCCGTCGGACGACGTGATCGTCGCTTCTACCGGCGTTATCGGTCAGCCGCTCAGCCTTGAACCCATCAAAAACAGCATAGGCGCGCTCGCCGCGTCGCTGGGAAACAATTCCAAATCAGCCGCCGAGGCTATTATGACCACCGACACGGTCATGAAGGAGATCGCGGTTAAATTTGAGATAGGCGGCAAGGAATGCCACATCGGCGGCATCGCCAAGGGTTCGGGAATGATCCATCCCAACATGGCTACCATGCTCGTTTTCATCACGACTGACTGCGCCATCAGCGGCGAAATGCTTCAGAAGGCGCTGTCTTCGGATATTAAAGACACCTTCAACATGATAAGCATCGACGGCGACACCTCTACGAACGATATGGTCGCCGTGCTTGCCAACGGCATGGCGGGAAATGCCGAAATTGCCTCTGAGGGAAGCGATTTCGACACATTTATGAAAGCGCTCAACTCCATTACAGTCTATCTCTGCCGCCACATCGCCGCCGACGGAGAAGGCGCGACAAAGCTGCTTGAATGCGTTGTCAGCGGCGCAGACGATATTGAGACCGCAAAAACGGTTGCAAAAAGCGTCGTCTGCTCTTCGCTCACAAAGGCCGCCATGTTCGGCGCAGACGCAAACTGGGGTCGCGTGCTTTGTGCCATCGGCTACAGCGGAGCGAATGTTGATATTTCAAAAATAAACGTCGCGTTTGTCTCAAAAGCGGGCAGTATTGACGTTTGCAAGAACGGTTCGGGCGTTGAATTTTCGGAAGAAAAGGCAAAAGAGATACTGCTTGAAAACGAGATCGAGATCCGCGTTGAGCTCGGTAACGGCGCATACTCCTCAACCGCATGGGGCTGTGACCTTACATACGACTACGTCAAGATCAACGGCGATTACAGAACCTGAAAGGAATGGAAGAAAATGGATATATCTAACGCAGACAGGGCGAGAGTGCTGGTGCACGCACTGCCCTATATTCAGGAATACACCGGCAGGATCGTCGTTGTCAAATACGGCGGCAACGCCATGATAAATGAAAAGCTTAAAGATTCCGTTATGCGCGACATCGTGCTTTTGTCGCTCATCGGCGTAAAGGTCGTGCTCGTGCACGGCGGCGGTCCGGAGATCACCGACATGCTTGCCAAAATAGGCAAGGAAAGCCAATTTGTGAACGGACTGCGCGTTACTGACAAAGAAACCGTCGATATCGTGCAAATGGTGCTTGCAGGTAAGGTCAACAAGAGCCTCGTCAACCTGATTCAGAACAAGGGCGGCAACGCCATCGGTCTTTCGGGCATAGACGGTCACCTTATCGAAGCCAGGGTCAAGAACGAAGAACTGGGCTTTGTCGGCGAGATCACAAACGTGAACGTCAAACCCATTCTTGACGTTATCGATAAGGGCTATATCCCGGTGGTCTCCACCATCGGCTGTGACAATGACGGCAACGTTTATAACATCAACGCCGACACCGCCGCCGCAAAGATCGCCGGCGAGCTTCACGCCGAAAGCCTTATCTCCATGACCGATATCAGCGGTATTCTGAGGGATAAAAACGACCCGTCGACCCTGATCTCGGTGATCAGGATAGACGAAGCGCCGCGCCTCATCGAGGACGGCACGATCAACGGCGGCATGATCCCCAAAGTGGAATGCTGTATTTCGGCAATACGCTGGGGCGTCAGAAGAGTGTTTATAATCGACGGCCGTATCCCCCACGCCATCCTCATCGAAATGCTCACCAACGAAGGCGCGGGCACGATGTTTTCGGAGTGAAACAAAGGTAAAAATATGAATATTCAGGAAAAAGATAAAAAATACATCGCAAATACCTACGCCCGCTTTCCGCTCACCCTGGTCAGGGGTAAGGGCTCGCTGGTGTGGGACGAGGACGGGAAGGAATATATCGATCTTTCCACCGGCATCGCCGTCAATACATTCGGCATTGCCGACGACATGTGGCTTGACGCCGTCACAGCTCAGCTCCACGCGCTTCCCCACACCTCAAACCTCTATTACACCGAACCCGACGTGAAGCTTGCCGAGCTTCTTTGCCAAAAAACGGGCATGAAAAAAGTGTTTTTCTCCAATTCGGGCGCGGAGGCAAACGAATGCGCCATCAAGGTCGCGCGCAAATACGCCGCCGACAAATACGGCGCAAAACGCAATATTATCGTGACCCTGACGGGCAGTTTCCACGGCAGAACCATCACGACCCTCGCCGCCACCGGGCAGGACGCTTTCCACAACGACTTCCTCCCCCTGACCCCGGGCTTTGCCTACGCTTCGCCGAACAATATTGACGAGCTTAAAGACATTGTCAGCCAAAACGACTGCGCCGCAGTGATGTTTGAGATCGTTCAGGGCGAAGGCGGCGTAAACCCGCTCGACAGAGAATATGTCAAAGCGGTCGCGGAGCTTGCAAAAGAAAACGACATGCTTGTCATCTGTGACGAGGTGCAGTGCGGCAACGGCAGAAGCGGCGAGCTTTATGCCTATATGAACTATGGCATTACGCCCGACGTCGTTACTACGGCAAAGGGGCTTGCCGGCGGTCTTCCGCTCGGCGCGACACTGCTCAGCGAAAAGGTCGCGGACGTGTTCACCCCCGGAACGCACGGTTCTACCTTCGGCGGCAACCCGGTATGCTGTGCAGGCGCGCTCTCAATTCTGAGCCGTATCGACCAAAACGTCCTTGACGGTGTTAAAAAACGCTCGGAAATGATATTTTCAAGGCTGAGCGCCGCCGACGGAGTTGTCAGCGTCACCGGCATGGGGCTCATGCTGGGCATTCAGACCCAAAAACCCGCTGACGAGGTCGTCGCCAAATGCCGCGAAAAGGGGGTTTTGGTAATAAAAGCCAAGAGCAAGGTACGTTTACTGCCCGCGCTCAACATCCCGCTCGACCAACTCGAAAAAGCGCTCGACGTGCTCGCCGACGCTTGCAGATAAGGAGAATTACACATGAACATAAACCTTAAGGGAAGGGACTTTTTGAAGCTCCTTGACTATACCCCCGAAGAGATATCGTATCTCATCGACCTCGCCGCCGAGCTTAAAGCAAAAAAGAAGTCCGGCACACCCCACAAGCTCTGCGACGGCAAGAACGTTGCGCTGATTTTTGAAAAGACCAGCACCCGCACGCGCTGTGCGTTCGAGGTCGCGGCGCGCGATCTGGGCATGGGCGTGACCTACCTCGACCCGACCGGCTCTCAGATCGGCAAAAAGGAAAGCATCGCCGACACGGCAAGAGTTCTTTCGCGCATGTTTGACGGCATCGAATACCGCGGCTTCGCGCAGGCTACCGTTGAGGAGCTTGCCGAATATGCCGACGTCCCCGTATGGAACGGTCTGACCGACGAGTTCCATCCCACGCAGATACTCGCCGACCTGCTTACCATAAAAGAAAAATTCGGCTCTCTCAAGGGCATAAACTTTGTGTATATGGGCGACTGCCGCTTTAACATGGGCAATTCGCTCATGGTCGGATGCGCAAAAATGGGGCTGAACTTCACCGCCTGCGCACCCGAAAAATATTTCCCCGACAAGGCTCTTGTTGCCAGATGCGAGGAGTTTGCCAAAGAAAGCGGCGCTAAGCTGAGCTTTTGCACCGATCCCGCCGAGGCGGTCAGAAACGCTCAGGTGATCTATACCGACATATGGGTCTCCATGGGCGAGCCGACCGAGGTCTGGGAACAGCGAATCGCCGAGCTTTCGCCCTATCAGGTCAACTCCGCTCTGATGGAAAAGGCCGCCGCCGACTGCATATTCATGCACTGCCTGCCGTCGTATCACGACAAAAAGACAGCAATAGGCAAGGAGATGTGCGAACGCTTCGGCAGAGATTCGATGGAGGTTTCCGACGAGGTATTTGAAAGCGACCGCTCGGTCGTATTTGACGAGGCGGAAAACCGTATGCATACCATAAAGGCGGTAATGGCGGCGACTCTTTAACGGGGGACAACAGACGCGCGACGGCTAAAAGAATAAGACAAGCTTTGCAAATGCGCGTCCGTTTTCCCCCGTTAGCCCCCTTTCGGGGCGTCGCTTGCGCTCCGCTATGACGGGGGAAACACATTTTCCCCCGTAAACCCCTTTTTGCTCGCGCTTACCGCCGCTCCACAAAA
>CAZVSW010000140.1:0-4883 GCA_964630005.1 uncultured Ruminococcus sp.
GTTACGATCCCGGCTATGCTGTGGCTTACCAATAAGGTCTTCGAAATGATAGCATAATCAACAACCGATGACGGGCGTCCGTCTATCATCGGTTCAATCATATTAAAATATTAAAGGAGAATTATCTATGGAACTTCAGATCACACTCAAAACTGTTGAACAGATCAGATCTTTCATCAATAAGATCGAGCGTTACAATTTCCCGGTAGATTTAAAAGAGGGAAGATATGTTGTAAACGCCAAGTCTATCATGGGCATTTTCAGTCTCGACCTTCTTCAGCCGATCACCCTGATTGCTGAAACAGATAGCAAAGAATTCGAAGAAGACATGAAGGAATTCATGGCCTGATCTGTTTTCGGACCAAAAACAGCGGCTGAGTCAAAAACACTTGAATCGAGTGTTTTTGGCTCAGCCGCTTATTTTTTTAAGCTTTTTTCGAGAAAAAAGCTTGGCAAAAAAGCTTTGATCCACAATCTATCGCACTGCGTACGAAATTTTTGCGAAAACTTCCTGTTTTCTCCTCAGATAAAATAATTCGTCGCGAAGCGACACATCTTGATGAAAGAGAGGTTCGGGGAGAAAACACATAGTGTTGTCTCCCCGTCAAAAAACTTATTTTAGTGTTGAAATCATACCAAGAATATATCTTCTCAGCTTGATGTAGTCGTTGGGCTGGATCTTGCCGTTGTCGTTAATGTCGCCGGCAACGTACTTATCTATTGTGGGATCCATTATGCCGAGGATCACTCTTCTCTGCGCGATGTAGTCGGCAGCATTGACCTTGCCGTCGCCGGTCATATCGCCGAGTACAACAACGGTCAGGCTGTCAACGATATTGCCCTGTGCGTCGTTGAGCACAAATCTATCGCCGGTTGCGATATATCCGCTTGTCTTTTCGTCGCCCTTAGCGCTTATAAGCTTGACCTTGTACTGCGGGTCGAACAGTGCATCGGAGATTGAAACGTCTGTTTTTTCGTTAAATCCGCAGAAAAGCTTGACGGCTTCATTTTCGTCCTCTTTTTCAACGACATAGTAATCATCAGTCGGCAATGCAGAGATAAGCTCGTCAAACGAAAGAACGGTCAGCATCGGAATGGTTTCGACCTGGGTTTCGTCGCATCCCTTGTTTAAGCAATGGCGTGTGCGAGTGCCGTTGGTGGTGTAGGTCGGCTTGAGTATTACCTGCCAATCCTCCCATTGGTGTCCGAGGGCATTTTTTTCGTTATCTTTATAGCTGTCTTTGCAGTATTCGCAGGTGTGAAGTGTATAGCCTTTTTCGGTGCAGGTGGGTTCAACGACGGTCTCGGTGTATTTGTGGGACGCAGGCTTCGCCAGGACGGTCTCCTTGATCGTTTTGCCGCATACCGTACAAACGGTGCGCTCATAGCCTTCCTCTTTACAGGTGGCTTCTTTACGCTCCTCACGCGTTGTACCGTGTGTGCCGACGAGACATTTATATTCGTCGTTGCTTACGGCGCTGAACTGAATTTTTTGGGCGTTTGCAAATGCCTGAGCGTAAGAGCTCTTCAAACCGCGTATAGTGAGGGACGATGATGCGCCTGAGAATGCGCTGCCTTCGATCGTGCGGCAGTTATCGAGGATGAGAATTGAAGTGAGCCTGGTGCAGTTTGCAAACGCACGCTCTCTGATCGTATGTATGCTTGCGGGGAGTATGACGCTTACGACGTCGCTTCTCATGAACGCGTTGGCGTCAATCACGGTTACCTTTTTGCCGTTTATGGTGGAGGGGACGGTTACGGTGTCCTTGCCCGAACCGACATACGCAGTAATGTAGATTTCGTTGTTTTCAACGGTATAGCGGAGGTCTTCATAACCGCTTTCGTCAGTGCCTCCGCCGGTGAGGGATTTGAAGGTTATATACGGTGCGGTTTTGCAGAATTCTTCGGCGGTGGAGCCATCATAGCCCCTCATATCGAACGAGCCGCTTCTGTAGAAAGCGTCGGAGGCGATCTGGCAGTTGGCGTTGTGAACGTCTATATATTCTATGTGGCCACAGCCTTCGAACGCCTTAGAGCCTATGTAAGAGACGGACTCAGGCAGAATTATTTCCGCGTTATAGCGGTCGTGGTTGAACGAATAGCAGAACGCTTCCTGCTCAATGCTTTTGACATGGTCGCCGAAGCTTATTTTATAGAGACTTGTACAGCCGGTGAAGCACATCGACGGGATGATGGTTATACCGCTGCCGATATAAAGCTCGGCGAGCTGCTTGCATTTTTCAAACGACGAGATACCGAGCGTAGTTACTGTATCGGGAAGGAAGAGACTGGTGATTGCCGTTGAATAGAACGCTTTCGAACCGATAGTTACAACAGAAGGGAAGGTAGCTGTTCCGTCGGTCGTGATATTCTTCAGAGAAGTGCAATCGGCAAATGCGTGTTCGCCGATGATTTTGAGAGTCGAGCTGAAATCGACGCTCTGAAGCTTGGAACAGCCCGAAAAAGCGTAGTCGCCGATGCTGGTGACTTTTTCCGGGATATCAATGGCAGTAATGCTTGTACATCCGGCAAAGCAACTGTCAGGTATAACGGTAATCGCCTCGGGAAGGGCGGCGCTGGTGAGCGAAGTACAGCCCGAAAAAGCGCCTGCGCCTATGGAATAGACCGACGAGGGGATAGCTATGGTAGTTACGTAGCTGTTACCTGCGAAAAGGCTTTCCGGAATCGTGGAGCGGGAACCCAGATTGATAGTGCGCGCGGTGCAGTTTGACAGCGAATTTGAAGTCAGGCTGAGACCCGACGGGATCGTCAACGTACTGATAGAGCCGCTGAACGAGCAGCCGGGGGCAACGCCGCTGATTTGTCTGTTATCCTTGGACGTCGGGAGGGTAATGGCAGCGTTAGTGCCGGTTACGGTGACCGATGTGATCATCCCATAGCCGTCTACAGTGATTGAGACATTATCTGTTTCGGCAGCTGCGGCAGGCAGTGCGAGGCAGAGCGTGAGCAGGGCTGCGAGTAAAAGACTCACTATTCTTTTTTTCATGCAGTAGTCCTTTCTTTTTGTTGTGACACAAAACGTTGGATTGAGGTTTAAACACCATTATACATATAATAATGTACCATAGATTTTCCGTTATGTCAAGTGGCGGTCTGTTAATAATGATGCAAAAGCGAAGGTAATTATCGCCAAAACGGCGTGTCCGGAAGCGGAAAGTTAAAATCGCACCCTGTTTTTTGCCGATAAGCAAACAGAGCATATTTATTCGTCCGCAGTACGGAATGCGATAAACATGCTCTGGTTGATATTGTGTTGTTAAGCGACGCCGACCTTATGTAACAAGTGAATCAGTTTTTAGCTTCGCCGAACTGAACCGCGTGCTTTTTGCGGAAGAATCTATGTGCAAAATATGCAGCCATTGCAATAGGAATGCTGAGGAAGAGATGCCAAAAATGCTGGAAAATGCGGATGGTACGGGTTACTGAGCTGTCGAGCGAAAATACGCTGCTGGCGTCGGTAAAGAGGAGGCAAAGGAACGAGAGAGCAAACGTGGAAACGGCAAAGATCATCAGCCAGACCCAGGTCTCTATGGTTTCTTCTTTCATGATGCGGTAACCGAAGGTGAACAGGAGGATTCCGATGAGTCCAAGCCAAACGAAACCTAAAAACGACATAAATGTTGGAACTTCGATATTAGTATCTGCTCCGAGCAGCAATGCCTTGAATTTGAGGATGATTTTATCTGTATTGGTGATGGCGCTCGCTTTTTTTGTGAGCAGATCGATCGACTTATTGGCGAGAACCTGAAGTATTATGCAGATAATTCCGATCGGCATCATGATCGAACCGATAAGCCTTCCGTTTTTGATGTTAAGTTTCATTTAGCTATACTCCTTAGAATATCGTTTTTTACAAAAAATATTATACAATACCATTGCCGTTTTGTCAATGGGTAAGTAGCAGAAATTCTGAAAAAGAAACAAAAGGCCTCGGAGGTGCGGAAATGTTGCTCGCTATATGCATATAAAACGGATGTATTGCAGCCAATGATTTGTTTAAAATAACAAATCTCGATTTTTCTCGAAAAAGGTCTTGCAAAACCGGCGGTGTTGTGGTATTATATATAAGCTGTCTGAGAGGACATGCTGATGTGGCACAGGTGGTAGCGCACATCCTTGGTAAGGATGAGGTCATGAGTTCGAGTCTCATCATCAGCTCCATTACAAAACCTTTAAAATGCCTTTGCAGGGTTTTAAAGGTTTTGTTTTTTTGCATCCTAATGTTTTTTCTTTGCATTGTCCTGTTAATAAAAACACACTCGCTGTACTTGCGAGTGTGCTTTTACTATTTTCGGGGCTCTTGACGCCCATCATCTTTCTTTATTATGTAATATCTGAAAAATGCAATGATCATCGAAGTCATTGTGAAGCATTCAGTGATAGTGCCCGATATCGAGTAATGGTGTATGTTATATATCATCCACATAGGAGAGCACGGGAAGTTCAGCAGCCTAAATCTAAGCGCATTCTCTGTTACAAACGCGAACGTCGAAAGTACCATCGCTATGATGGGAAGCAGTGAGAACCAATCCTCCCATATCAGGACGCCCGCAACGATGTACGCTGTCAGAAGTCCGTAAAACCACAGCTTCGTCTGCGCCCATTTTTTGTCTGCGTTGTAGTAGACAACGGCGCGTATAACACCGAGCACGTTGAGTACAGCACCGGTATATGCCCTCAGCATAAAGAAATGGGTGACGAACATTGATATGCCGATGATCTGGTAAAAGATTATTCGGCGCTGTTCACGCTGCTGATACGAGATGAAAAATGCCGTTGTACCGATGAAACCGATGATCTGCCCCACTGTTTCCAGTGGGGTCATAGCGGTAAAATATTCGATTATTTTATTTATCATACAC
>CAZVSW010000141.1:0-4881 GCA_964630005.1 uncultured Ruminococcus sp.
TATTTTTTCTTCATCAGATGCGAAATGAGCATGCCGACGCAGTACGCGACGATAAACACGAACGTAGCCATAAACACGAACAGCACCTTCGAGCGAATATCGTCGGTAACGTCCGCCATAAGGAAGCACGCGGCAAGCATTGCGGCATAAAGCGCCGCGACGTGCAGCAACCGGCGCGCAGTCTGCGGCAGCTTCTTCGCGTCAAAGATCAGGAAAGATGCGCCGAAAACGCAGGAAAAGCCAAACAGCACGGCAAGATTTTGAAACACCTTCATATAAGCGTCGTTCACCGCCGCCGAGCCCTTTACCACAAGTCCGACAGCGAGCACATACACAAGCGACGCCACGGTATAAAAGCAAGCGCTGCTGAAGCACACTCTTTTGAATCTTGTCATAGCTGTGCCCGACCTCAATTAAAGAAATTTCTTAAGTGATTCGGGAAGTGCGGCTTCCTCAATCGATGCGGTAATAACGATATTTATCTTACTGTCAGCCGCCTTCTCCAGCGAAAGCATGAATTTTTCGAATTCAGCCACAGCGTTTTCACCGTTGCCGCAAACCTTAAGCGCAGAATCGATGAAAAGATCGGTAACGTCGTAGTTGCCGGCGAAAATGCCGCAAACGAAACCGTAAAGGGCAGAAGCGTTATCGATGCCGGATTCAAGCGCGTCGATAAGACGTGCCTGCGGCTTTATTTCATAATTCAGCTTTCTGCCAAATTCAATGCATACGACCGAGCCGTTGGACTCTGCTGCTGCTTTATTGACGTCAGCGATAAGTGTTTTGGTTTTTCCGGTACCTTTGAGACCGACAATAAGTTTGATCATGTTGTTTTCCCCCTGTTTATTTGGAGCAGCGCCGCATTTTTGCGGCCTTTTAACTCTTTATCTATATTGTACATTAACACTCGCAAAATTGCAAGTCTTTTTTATTAATATTTTTGATGATCGCACCAAAACGGCAAATTATTTTTTGCTGCCGTAGCCGGGTTTGCCGAGCAGTTCGAACATCTTGCGTTTATAAGCCTCAACGCCGGGCTGATTGAAGGGGTTGACCCCAAGCATATACGCCGAAGCCGCGCAGGCGATGAAGAAGAAATAGCACAGTGCGCCGAAGGAATATTCGTCCTTGCGGTCGAATTCCACCGTCAGCGACAGCGAACCGCCCTCTGCGTGAGCGAGCTTTGTGCCAAGCTCCGCTTTATCAGAGACTTCGGGCATGCTCATACCTGCGAGATAGTTGAGTCCGTCGGCGTCCTCGGCGTCTGTCGGAACTCTGATAGCGCCGCAGGGGTCGCTTTGGCGTACGATCGTCTCAAACAGCACGCGTCTGCCGTCCTGGATATATTGACCGAGCGAATGCAGGTCGGTAGAGAATATACAGCCGGAAGGATAGATGCCCTTGCCGTCCTTGCCCTCGCTTTCGCCGAAGAGCTGTTTCCACCACTCGATAAACGAGCGCATATACGGGTCATAGGAAACAAGTATCTCAACGCCCTTGCCGCTTTCGAGCATATGGGTACGTGCGGCGGCATAGCGGTATGCGGGGTTGTTATTATCGGCAAAAAGCGCCGCGCGCTCGTCAAAAGCGCCCTTAAGCATCGCTTCGACGTCACAGCCGGCCGCCGCAAGCGGAAGCAGACCGACTGCGGTAAGAACCGAGAAGCGTCCGCCGATATCGTCGGGAATTACAAAGGTCTCATAGCCGTTCTTCTTTGCAAGCTCAAGAAGCGCGCCCTTTTGTCTGTCGGTAGTGACAAAAATGCGGTTTTTAAGCTCCTCGCCCGAATATCTGCTTTCCATATATTCTTTTACGAAGCGGAAGGCGATAGCGGGTTCGGTTGTGGTGCCGGATTTGGAAATAACGTTGACCGCCACCTGTCTGCCCTCGCAAAGAGCGAGCACGTCGGTTATCTCCTCGCCGGAAAAAGAGTTGCCGAGGAAATATATCTCGGGTCTGTTGCCCCTGCGCGCGGGGATGCTGTTATAATAAGGAGAGCGCAGAAAATCAAGCGCCGCTTTTGCGCCGAGGTAGCTTCCTCCGATACCGATAACGATAAGCACGTCGCTGCTTTCGGCGATCTTGTCGCCAGCCGCTTTGATGCGTACAAGCTCGTCGCGGTCATAGTTTTCAGGCAGGTCGATCCAGCCGAGGAAGTCGTTGCCTTCGCCGTTTTTTTCTCTGATCTTGCGGTCGGCGTCGGCAAGTCTTGCCGCAAGCTCCGCTTTTTCAGTGTCGTTGAGCACTATCGGCTCGTCGTTGAATTTTATCATTGTTTTTTATATCCTTCCTTTTTTAATGACGGGGGAAACACATTTTCCCCCGTAAACCCCTATTTGCTCGCGCTTACCGCCGCTCCACAAAAGCTGCGCTTTTGAACGCTCCCCGCGGCGCGAGGGCTCGCGGAGCTCGCCTTAGGGAGTTTTTTCGAGGCGCATGTCCCCGAAAAAACGATCTTTATTTTATTCAGAAAGACAACAGCCTGCGGCTGTTTTCTCCCCGAACCCCTCTTTCTTTAAGAGGTGCGCCTTCGGCGCGGATTTAAATGAAGTGTTGCTACGCAACATGAAGCGCTCGCTTTGCTCGCATGAAGCTCCTGCTACGCAGGAAATGAAGCAAAATTTACCTCTCATGCCCGCAGGCATTTCACTTGCCCGCAGGGCAAATTTCATTGAAAAGGCGCAAGCGCCTTTTCTCCCCGAACCCCTCTTTCTTCCGATAGCCGAAGTAAAACTGCTAATCCTATACAATTAATTCCGCGCCGCAGGCGCACCTAACCTCTTCACTCTTCCCTATTCACTATTCCCTTGCGCCGTAGGCGCATCCATTGCCGTCCCGTCATTTCTTTCCGATAATACGTTTCATTATCGTGCCGAAAACGTGGAAAAAGGTATTTTCTTCGACCGTTTCCGAGGCGTATATCGGCGTTTCCGCAATGACGTTATCGCCGCTGTAATACACCACCTTGCCAAGCACATCGCCCTCGGTTACCGGCGCGTCGACGCTTTCGGGAAGTTCGATGCGCTGTTCGGGCATACTGCCGCCCTTTTCCGTAAGGAGCGAAAGCGGCGTATAATTCAGCTTTACGGTCGGTGCTTTGCCGCCGTTGACGGCGATGGGTTCGATGGGTCTTGCTTCGGGAGTTTTTACCGCAAAATTAGCAAAGCCGAAATCGAGCAGTTTCTTTGCCGAAGCGAAGCGTATCTCGCTGGTATCCGCGCCGATTATTACGGCGATGAGCTGCATACCGTCGCGCTTTGCCGTGCCCGAAAGGCAGTACTTCGCGGTATCCGTAAAGCCGGTCTTCATGCCGTTTGCGCCGTTATAGAAGCGTATCAGCTTGTTTGTATTGGCAAGTCCGAACGCGCCGCCGCGTATCGTGTCCATCCATATGCCGGTATATTCCAAAACCTTTGGGTGTTTCAGAAGCTCGCGCGTCATGATCGCCACGTCGCGGGCGCAGGAGTAATGTCCCTCTTCGTTAAGTCCGTGACAGTTGGCAAAATGCGTTTCGGTCATGCCGAGCTCGGCGGCGCGGGCGTTCATCTGCGAAACGAACGACGACTGGCTTCCCGCCAGATGCTCCGCCATGGCTACCGTAGCGTCGTTTGCCGAGACCACGATAAGCGCTTTCAGCATATCGTCGACGCTCATCTGCTCGCCCACTTCGAGATACACCTGCGAGCCGCCCATATGAGCGGCCTCCTCGCCGACTGTGACGGTGTCGTTTATGCTTAGCTTGCCGCTGTCAAGCGCTTCCATGACAAGCAGAGTGGTCATTATCTTTGTGACCGACGCTATGGGGAGCTTTTCCGTTTCATTCTGAGAAAAAAGCACCCTGCCGCTTTCCGCCTCCATAAGGAGCGCCGCCTTGCAGGGGAGCGTATCGTCAAGGCTTGCCGCCTCTTCGTACCAGAACTCCTCAAAAGCGAAGGCGAAGGGATAGATCTCTTCCCTTTCTGTTGCCGCCGCACAGACCGGCAGCAGCGCGCACACTGCCGCAAGCAGTATTGCAATTATTTTTTTCATAACATATCACCTCAAAAGATGATATGCTAAAAATGCTCTGCGCAGACCAAAAAATGTGCTAAATCAAAGTGCCTTGGGCATCTGCGCCGCAAAGTTTTCGAAACCTTCGAGAAGTTCGCTGATCTTATAGGTCTTCGGTCCGTTGAAGAATGAATTCACGGTGTCGCCGAAATTCTTATACCACTGCTCGCCGAGCGCCTCTATGCCGTAGCAAGCGCCGGCGATGGAGCCTGCGGTAGCGGCAGTACAGTCGCAGTCGTGCGCCATTGCGACCGAGTTTGCGATGACGTCGCCGATATTATTGCCGCCGAGCGCAAGGGCAAACACGGTGAGGCAGGCGTTATTTATCGTGTGTACGGGGTGCATGTCGGGATAGCGCTCGTCGACAAGCTTTGCGGCGTTTCTGAAATCGCCCACGCCGTCCCAAATGCCGATCGCCCATGTCAGCGCGCGGTAAAGCTCGCTGTCCGACGGAATATAGGCAAGCGCTTCGGTAAGAGCGGTCTTTGTATCGTTTACCGCAAAAGCGATGGCGATAGCGGCGGCGAAATACATCGCGCCGTAAACGCCCTCTCCGCGGTGGGATATATATGAATCGACATACGCCATGAGCGCCGCCTCTTCGGGGTTTGCGGGCGACATATAGCCATAGCCGTCAACGCGGATATCCGCGCCGATCCATTCGTCATAGGGGTTATCGATCTCTGCGGTATGCTCGGGCGCGATGCCTTTTTGCAGGTTGTCCATCGCCACGCGTTCGGCGGTATAGCATTCGGTAATATATTTCTGCCAGCTTTCGGCAACGTCGGAAAGCGTAAAATCTCTGCCGTGTTCTTTTACGATGAGATACGC
>CAZVSW010000142.1:0-4848 GCA_964630005.1 uncultured Ruminococcus sp.
TCTTCGCTTTTGAGGGCGGATATATCGCGGACACACCCGGATTTTCGCTTTTGGATATAAGCGATACACTTAATGTATCAGCGGATGAACTTGCAGATCTTTTTCCTGAGTTTGAAGAATACCGCTATAGCTGCCGTTACCGGAGCTGTACGCATACAAAAGACGACGGATGCGCTGTGGCAACTGCCGCTGAAGACGGGATCATACCGATGAGCAGGCGTGAAAGCTATTCGCGGCTTTACAGCGAAATTAAGAATAAGAGGTATCAGCAATGATTATTGGCTATTATAACGCCGCTAATTTTATAACTCTGGCAGGTTTGTGTTCGTCACTGATCTCGTGCTATCTGGCGCTTACGGGCAGCTATAAGACGGCGGGGCTCATGTTCCTTCTTGCCGGTCTTTGCGATATGTTTGACGGAAGGGTGGCAAGGGCGACCGACAAAGGCGATATGAAGCGCCGTACTTTTGGCGTACAGATTGACACGGTGTGCGATATGGTCTCGTTCGGCGTAGCGCCCGGCATATTTGCTTTTGCCGTGGGTTTCCGCGATGTTTTTGACGTCGTTATTTACATACTCTTTGCCTGCTTCGGCGCGATCAGGCTGGCATATTTCAACACTCAGGCTCTTACGGAAACGCCGGATCTGAAGATGACGTCGTTTACCGGAATGCCTATTCCGACAATATGCTTTTTCCTGCCTGTATTGGCGCTGCTTATGACGTTTGTCGCGCCTGAGATAATGCATTGGACCTTTAAAGCTGTCTACTTGCTGGTCGGCATCTCTTTTGTAATTAATGTCAAGATCAAGAAACCGGGCTCAATAATGGCGCTGTTCTTTCTTGTAGCCATGCTTGCGTGCGTTATTGTACTGTTCTGTATCGGCGAGATGCACGTATTAATCTGAGTTTGTATAATATTTTGGGGTTGTCGTAAGTGAGAGTTTTCGCTTGCGACAGCCCCATCGTATTTTTTATCTTTCGTCGCGAAGCGACACCTCTTAGAGAAAGAGAGGTTCGCGGGGAAAAACGCAGTTTGTCTCCGCCATGAGATCTGTTCCGCACAGTCGGAACAGATTTATTTTTTTGTCATACTTGCTTCGACAGACTTTGCGATTCAGGTATGATATACTTGCCGAGGAGGTGAAAAAGTGAAATTCAATTATAAGTGTAAAGACGGCGCTCTGCGCGTATATCTTGCCGGCGAAATGGATCATCATTCGGCAAAAGCGGCAAGGGAAAGCACTGACAGAGTGATCAATAACGAGCATCCGAATATATTATATATAGATACTTCCGGAATAACGTTTTGCGATTCATCCGGATTAGGGTTCGTAATGGGCAGGTACAAGCTTATGAAATCACTTGGCGGGGAAGTTGTTCTTGTTTCGCCGTCTGCGGCGGTCAGCAGGATGATGTCGCTTTCCGGAATGGACAAGCTTATAAAAACAGAGGTGAACGGATCATGAACAATAGGGCTATAAATAAATTCAAATGCGTTTTTCAGGCAAAATCGGTAAACGAAGGCTTTGCGCGTTCTGTTATGGCGGCGTTTGCCGGTCAGCTCGATCCCAAGGTCGGCGATATTGCGGACATTAAAACCGCTGTCAGCGAAGCGGTTACCAACTGCATCGTTCATGCCTATAAAAACAGCGAACTGCCGCCTGAGAAGCGATTGATCGAACTTCAGGGCGCTTATTTCGGCGACGGCAAGCTTGTCATGGTCGTAAAAGACCGCGGCATAGGCATAGCAAACATAAAGCAGGCGATGGAGCCGCTCTTTACTACCGACCCGGAAGGGGAACGAAGCGGTATGGGATTTACTGTAATGGAATCGTTCACGGATAAGATTCAGGTGCGCTCCCGTACGGGTCACGGAACAACGGTAAAGCTTATAAAAAACATAGCTATTACATAAAGCACCGTCTTAAATGACGCTGCTGAACTTATAAAACAGGGTGACGCTATGTTCGATTTTGATAACGATTCGCTGCTTCCGAAGGCGCAAAGCGGCGACAAAACAGCATTTTCCGAGCTGATAAGCGGCAATATGGGGCTTGTTAAATCCATTGCCGTCAGATTTCGCGACCGCGGTGTTGATTTCGAAGATCTTGTACAGATCGGTACGATCGGACTGATAAAGGCGGTCCGAAATTTTGATACCGGCGTCGGCACAAGGTTTTCGACTTATGCCGTTCCGATGATAATGGGTGAAATAAAAAAGTTTCTGCGAGACGACGGCATCATAAAAGTAAGCCGCGAACTCAAGCGTACCGGTATGATGGTACAGCGAAAACGCGAGGAGTATATGCGTGAAAAATGCTCAGAGCCTACTGTTGCGGAACTTGCGGAGCTTTGCGGAGTTGATATGGAAACGGTCGCGGAGGCCATTGAGGCGGCTTCGCCGCTGCTTTCGTTTTCCGCACCGGTGGGCGACGGGGAATCGACGCTTGAAAACATTGTCGGAACAGATAATATAGGCGAGCTTGCCGAGCATATATCGCTCAGACAGGCGATCGCCTCGCTCGACGATACAGACCGCCGTATTATTGTTTTGAGGTATTGGAAAGGCATGTCGCAGACCGAGGTGGGAAAAAGCGTAGGTATGACGCAGGTCATGGTGTCACGCCGTGAAAAGCGGATCATAGGCAAGCTCAGGGAAGAGCTGGCATAAAAGAGGCTGGGTTAAGCGTTTAACCCAGCCTCAAATCTTTGAATCTGCACAGATTAATTCACATTTTTATAATATAATAAACTCAACAAAGCGTTTAGTGCACTCATTTTTATGTCGCTTCCGTTATGGCGGTGTATGTGATATAATTAAAACACGGTACCGATACAAACAATTTAAAGGAGGTCCGTATTGTGGCAGCGACCATAGGACAAATCATAAAAAAATTACGCAATGGGCGTGGATTTACACAACAGGAACTTGCCGAACGACTCGGCGTTACCTATCAGGCAATATCAAAATGGGAGAACGATTCCGGAATGCCTGATATTTCGCAGATCGTGCCATTGGCAACGATATTTGACGTCAGCACGGATTTTTTGTTTGGCATAGACCGCACATCCGAAACCGAAGAAGCGATCGAGATAGTTTTAACCGCCAACAGCGTGAAAGAATACGGCAAGCTCGACACCTACCTGAAGGCTTACGATATTTTACTGGACGGTTTGAAAAAATACCCTAACAATTATATAATTACGTATAACTGTATGAACTTGGGCGTTTGTCTTTCATTACCGGAGAATGGATGGCTATATGCCAAAGAACGCGCCGATAAAATCCTTTCCGAAACGATTCGGCAGGCTGATTTCATAATCTCAAATTCAAAAAGTATCGATGATATTTCGAGTGCACGGCTGAATCTGGTTTATTTATACAGCTCAAATAAGCAATTTGATCTGGCAACAACAGAAGCCCGTAATTTTCCCGCTCGCCCTGATCTCACGCTATATTCCACTATGGCAATAGTGAATGAGTATATGGAAAATTATGATCGGGAAGCCACTTGTTTGTGCACCGAGATTGATTATTCGCTTCAGGGCTTTGAAGATTATGTTGCGCGCTTAGGCAAGGCATATTACAACAGTGGGAGTTATACTGATTCTATTGACGTTTACGAAAGATTCTTCGCGGTTATGAAAGCGATCTTCAAAGACGAATGTCCTCCGCCATATCACGATTTTGATTCCGGAGATTGTTATTTATTGCTCGCTCAATCGTATCTTGCCATTGGCGAGGATGAAAAAGCAATGGATGCAGTCGAAAATGCTATTATGTACTATATCGACTTATTAAACAAAGAACCGGACGATGAAAACTGTTATCCGATAGTCGTCCGCTCACCGATTGTGAAAAAACGTGAGTTCAAGCAACGACTCACAAAGGACATCATAAAAAAGAGACTGCAAAACAAATTGTCTTATAAAGGTATTGAGAAACTTAATCAAAACACTCGCTTCGTTGAACTGCTTGATATGGTGAACAATATCGCAGAATAGTTTTTTACAAAAAAAGAGGCTGAGTTAAGTGCTTTTTAAGCATTTGACTCAGCCTCTGATTTTTACGGCGCTATATTACAGAAAAACATTCTACATCACGCCGCGCGCGGTTATGTTCAGCCGCAGCAGCAGATGATAATCGCAATGAGAATGATGATCCAGCAGCAGTTGTTGTTGCCGAGGAAGTTATCGAAGCAACCCATAATTAACCCTCCTTCCTTTGATACTATCTTATGCCAAAGCGGAGGATTTGCTACTCGTCAGATTTGTCAGCGGATCTGACCGTTGCCATTTATGATGTACTTTATTGTTGTAAGCTCGCTGAGCCCCATAGGTCCGCGGGCATGAAGCTTCTGCGTTGAAATACCAATCTCAGCGCCGAAGCCGAATTCGCCGCCGTCGGTGAAACGGGTAGAAGCGTTGACGTAGAGCGCGGCAGAATCGATCGACGTGGTAAAGAGGTCCGCTTTGCGGAGGTCGTTTGTGATTATTGCTTCGCTGTGCTTGGTGGAATGAGCGTTTATATGCTCTACAGCCTCTTCAGTACTGTCGACGACCTTGATCGAAAGGATAAGATCGTCGTATTCTGTGTCAAAATCGTCGTCGCTTGCGGGGTTTATATCGATGTATTTGAGCGTTTCGCTGTCCCCGCGGAGCTCTACGTTTGTGAGAGCGTCTTTGACCATCGGCAGGAAGGCGGCGGCAACAGCTCTGTCAACGAGCAGGTGCTCGGCGGCGTTGCAGACAGAAGGGCGGCTCGTTTTTGCGTTTATAAGTATGTCAAGCGCCATTTGCAGATCGGCGGTAGCTTCGACATATATATGGCAGTTGCCTGCGCCGG
>CAZVSW010000143.1:0-4763 GCA_964630005.1 uncultured Ruminococcus sp.
ATCATAAGTATTGGCTTTTTGAACGGCTCTGGAGATGCTCCAGGCGGCGTTGACGGTAATATAGGGGTCGCATCCGATGACGTTCATACCAAGCGCAGATGCGGAGTTTGCGACCATGCCGCCGATAGCGCCGAGACCGATAACGCCAAGAGTTTTGCCGAGGATCTCAGGACCGACAAACTGAGATTTACCTTTTTCAACGAGCTTGCCAACGTCTTCCTGACCCTTAAGAGTGTTGACCCACTGAATGCCGCCGGAGATGTTTCTCGAAGCGAGGAAAAGGGAAGCGAGCGCCAGTTCTTTTACACCGTTGGCGTTTGCGCCGGGAGTGTTGAAAACAACGATACCTTTTTCGGAGCACTTGTCAACGGGGATGTTGTTGACGCCTGCGCCGGCTCTTGCGATAGCTACAAGGCTTTCGGGGAACTCTACGTCATGAAGCGCCGCAGAGCGCACCATTATACCTTCGTAATCGGTGCAGTCCTCGGAGAGATTGAACTTGGTTGTGTCGAAGCGCGTTGTGCCAACGCTGCTTATTTTATTAAAAAGCTTAATGTTTTTCATTCTTTTCAAATTCCTCCATAAACTCTACAAGCTTTTCAACGCCTTCAATGGGCATAGCGTTGTAAATAGATGCTCTCATGCCGCCTACGGAGCGGTGACCCTTGATGCTGGCAAAGCCGGCTTTGCCTGCTTCTGAGCAGAATTTCTTGTCGATCTCTTCATTGCCGGTGACAAAGCATACGTTCATGAGAGAACGGAATTCTTTTTCTGCGGTGGGCTTGAAAAGTTCGGATTTATCGAGATAGTTGTAAAGGATAGCGGCCTTGCGCTCGTTGATCTTCTGCATTTCGGTGAGTCCGCCGAGCTCAAGCAGCCATTTGTAAACAAGGTTTGCCATATAGATGCAGTAGCAGGGGGGAGTATTGTACATGGATTCGTTCTTGGCCTGGATCTGCCAATCGAACATTACGGGCGTATCGGGGCGGGCGTTGCCGAGAAGGTCTTCGCGTACGATAACGACGGTAAGACCTGCCGGAGCCATATTTTTCTGAGCGCCTGCATAGAGAACGCCGAATTTGGTCACGTCGATAGGTTTGCTCAAAATGCAGGAAGATACGTCGGCAACAAGGGGAATGTCGCCGGTTTCGGGAATGTAATTATATGTAGTACCGTAAATGGTATTGTTGAAGCAGATATGAACGTAATCGGCGTCGGGAGAGAATTTATCTACATACGGAACATAGGTGAAGTTTTTATCCTTGGAGGAAGCGAGTATTGTGACCTCGCCGTATTTTGAAGCTTCCTCGGCTGCCTTTTTTGAGAAAGAACCGCTGACGATATAATCGGCTTTTTTGTTCTTGTTCATAAGGTTCATAGGGATTGCGGCAAACTGAGTGGTAGCGCCGCCTTGAAGGAAGAGCACCTTATAGTTGTCGGGAATCTCCATGAGTTTTCTGAGATTTGCCTCAGCTTCTTTTATGATTGCGTCATAAACAGAGGTACGATGGCTCATCTCCATGACAGACATGCCGGAATTATTGTAATTTGTCATCTCGGCTGCTGCTTTTTCAAGTACGGGAAGGGGCAGCATCGAAGGACCTGCGGAGAAGTTATAAATTCTATTCATAATGATTGTATCCTTTCGCAAATTAATACGATAATATGATACTCCTTTTTTTAGTTTTCGTCAAGTACTTTATTGCCGAAATTATCAAATCAATTAGTGCAGTTTTGTTAAAATTGCGTGAGATTAACTGTTGACATGTTCTGTGAGAATGCTATAATATCTTTATATAGCCGTTACTTCGTAACGTCTTGTCTTCAGACTGAAGACAAAGTCATTTGTAAGAGAAAGAGGTCAGACATGGGAAAACGCAGTTTGCCCCTGTCTGACAATATAAAAAATCGGTGAACTGTCAGACAAGGAGAGGTTTTTAATGGCACGTCGTAAGTTGGGCTTCGGCATAATAGGCTGCGGTATGATTGCGGAATATCATGTTTCCGCTTTGGAGGAGCTTTCGGATAAGGCTAAAATAATCGGAGTTGCCGATCCGGTTGCCGAATCTGCAAACCGTCTTGCTTCACGTCACGGACTTCATGTTTTCGGCTCTACGGAGGAGCTTTTGGCGTCAAAGGATGTGGACGTTGTTTGTATATGCACGCCGAGCGGTTTTCACGCCGAAAATATTATCGCTTCGTCGAATGCCGGCAAGCATGTTGTTGTTGAAAAGCCGATGGCGATCACCAAGGAGCAGCTTGACGCGATCGATGAATGCTGCAAGAAAAACGGCACAGTTCTTTCCGTCATATCTCAGCTCCGTTTCGCAAGGGATATCCGCCGTGCGAAGTTCGCGATCAGCGAAGGCGAACTCGGACGTATTGTGGCGGCTGATATGTATATGAAATACAACCGCTCGCAGGAATACTATGACAGCGGTGCGTGGCGCGGCACATGGAAGCTTGACGGAGGCGGTGCGCTTATGAACCAGGGCATTCACGGCGTAGATCTTTTGCAGTATCTCGCCGGCGACGTCGTAAGTGTTTTCGGAATCGCGAAAACGCTGTCAAGACGCATTGAGGTCGAGGATACGCTTTCTGCCGTTCTTGAATTCCAGAGCGGCGCTATAGGCGTTATTCAGGCAACAACGTCGGTGTATCCGGGGTATCCGCGCAGGCTTGAAATAAACGGAGATAACGGAACTATCGTCATTGAGGAGACTGCTATTACAAAGATGGATATTTCGGGCAGCAAGACGGAGGATATCGTTCTCAGACCTACGTTTACAACCTCTGCTTCTTCTGCCGGAGCGATCAACTCCGATTATCATACTGCGCAGCTGAGCGATGTTATCGACGCCGTCAGGGATCACCGTAAGCCGGCAGTCGACATTGTCGAGGGCAGAAAAGCCGTCGATATCATTCTTGCCATATACCGTTCGGCGAGAGAGGGCCGAAAGGTGTATATCGAAGAAATGAATGCAAAACCGAATAAGCTGTTTTGCTGAGATAATAATTTTTTGAAAGGAATTTTTGTTATGGATGAAATGTATTTTTATGTAATTGTGCTTGAGCGTGACGATCTGCATGAGAAGCTGCTAAGTGAACTCAGCAACGCGGGAATAAGCAATTCCACTTCTGTCAATTCGGTAAGTATGGAATCGTCGCTGGCATCGAAAGAGGACAGCCATATCATCGCGGCTCTTCGCGCGTTTATGACTGCCGACAGAGTTGAAAGCAAGACCGTGTTCGGAGTATGCGATAAGGAGAGGATCAAAGCCGTTCACGGCGCGCTTACAAAGGTTGCGGGCAAGCTTAACGAAACCGGCGCTGCAACGATCGCCGCTTTCCCGGTCGCGTTTTCCGACGGCTTTTATCGTACTGCCAAGGTAACAAAATAAGAGAGCGCATACGCTCTCGTAAAAAAATAAGGAATATTTAGCATATGAATTTGCTGTTTTATCTTGCGATAATGCTTTTCGCAGGGCTTCTTTTCGGTCGCCTCATGAAGCTTATAAAGCTTCCGAACGTTACCGGATATCTCATTGCCGGTCTGGTGCTCGGACCGTATGTTGCAAAGATACTTACTGCCGAAAACGTTGAATCGCTTGGCGCTATATCCAATATGGCGTTGGCGTTCATCGCGTTTACTGTCGGTTTGTCCTTTAAACGCTCATATTTCAGACGTGTCGGCATGACTCCGGTAGTTATCGCTCTTATGGAGGCGCTTATTGCGGTATTTCTGGTTCAGGGTACGCTTATTGCCGCAGGGTTTGATATTGCGTTTTCGATAGTGCTCGGTGCGATTGCCGCCGCAACAGCTCCGGCTGCCACGATAATGGTGATCAAGCAATATAACGCCAAAGGCGCGGTTACGGATATGCTTATGGCGGTTGTGGCAATAGACGACGCCGTGGCGCTTATCGCGTTCGGATTCTGCGTGTCGATTGCGAATATCATCGAGGGAAGCTCTAACGGAAATCTTGCGCTTTCGATCCTCACTCCGTTCTGGCAGGTGCTGCTTGCGCTGCTTCTCGGAGCGGTGATGGGAATTTTGTTTAAAATACCGCTGAAGTTTTTCAAAAAAGTAGGGAATCGACTGATCATAATCATCGGTTTTGTTTTCCTTACCAGCGCGCTGGCGACACTGCTCGGTGTTTCGGAGCTTTTGGCATGTATGGCGCTCGGCTCTGTATTTTGCAATATTTCCACTGAAAGCGACGGAATAAATGACCTCTGCGACCTTGTAACGCCGCCTCTGTTTGAGCTTTTCTTCGTCGTATCGGGCGCAGGGCTCAACGTTTCGGTTTTGCCGCAGATCGGAGTTATGGGCGCGATTTACGTCGTTGTCAGATGTATCGGTAAATGGCTCGGAGCGTTCCTCGGCGCAAAGATAATGAAAGCGCCTGCCAATGTCGCAAAGTATATCGGTCCGACGTTGTTCCCGCAGGCCGGCGTTGCGATAGGTCTGACTATAGTTGCACAGACGGTTGTGCCGCAATATGCTTCGCAGATAAGAGCGGTCATACTCTGTGGTACGCTTATATATGAACTGGTAGGACCGGCTATCACCAAGATCACGCTAAAAAAAGCGGGCGAGATCAAGTAAACAGATTCATAGTGTTAAATGGTACGGGGCTGAGCAAAGTGCTCAGCCCCGGTTTTTATTAATGTGTTGTTTCAGTCAATGACAATCGCCATTGGAATTCCTTCGGTATATGTCCGAGGGTATTCCGGATGCGGAGTATACAAATTGTATTGGA
>CAZVSW010000144.1:0-4730 GCA_964630005.1 uncultured Ruminococcus sp.
AGAGGAGCTGACAAGAATATCCGATGAGTATAAAAAAGAAATGGAATCGCCTCAGACGTCTGACAATATGAGTGTCACCAGCGAGCTCGTGCCTTCATCAACCGAAGCCATGAATACGCTGCTAACCCCCGAACAGGTAAATGCTTTGTTTCCTACCGGAATCACGCGCGAGCAAGTATATAGTAATGCGAAATTCATGTGCAATGAATATTGGAAAATTGTTCCCGGTAATTTGGACATAAAAAATGGAAACACTGCAAACAATCCGCCGGTTGTTCCGGAATATATATGGAGTGCAGGCGTAGGTGCAACAGTTCAAGGCATACCTTACTCATTTGGGGGCTTTAATGGTATGGCTGACTCGGGCAATTTGAACAATTTTTACGACTGTCAGAAACACGGCTACCTTACCGGCAACATTAGCGGAGATTATGTAAAATATAGCGATGGAACTAATGTACTCGTCTGTGGGCTTGACTGCTCAGGGTTTGTGTCTGCCGCCTACAATATTAACTACAAACTCCAAAGCTGGGATTTGCAGCATTTAGGAACTCTTGTAGAAAATATAAATGATATGAAGAAAATGGATCTGATAGTTAGTGCCAACGAACACTGCCTTTTGTTTGATTCGTATAATTCTCAAAAACGAACGGTAGGAGTATATGACTGTACAATTAGACGGTTTAATAACTGGATTGAAATAGGAAAATGCTCATATAGAACGATTTCATACGATGAAATATCAAACTTTCAATTCCGTACACCGTGGAATCCTATCTGCACGTATACATATGTTAATAATGGCAGTACGCATACAAAAACCTGTACTGACTGCGGAGAAACTATAACCGAAAGTCACAGAGTGTCAAGTATAAACGACCAGTACCATGAGTCGCAGTGCGCATGCGGAAAAGCGTACTCTCCACAGCATCAATTTGTATATACATACTATGCCACTACCGGTCACAGAAAATCGTGCAGTATATGTGACTACAGCGCTGCGGAAAGCCATGTGTACAACGCTTCATATACGAGCAACGGCAAATCCGGTCATACTGCAAGTTGCCTTTGCGGAGCGAGCAAAACCGAAGCTCATACTCCGGAAGGACAATATCGCTATGATGCGTCAAAGCATTATATCTATTGCGCCGATTGCGGTCAGGTCGTAATTTCGGCGGCGCACACTATACAAAACCATATCTGCACAGTCTGCGGCTATAACGATTTCGTCTTTACCGAAAACGGCAAAATCTATTTCGGAAACAACGTTTCGCCCGATGATATTGCAGCTGTCATTGCTGAATTTAACAAAGTTTCGTGATATAAAATAAAGCGGCGGTCCTGACGTGACTGCCGCTTTTAATGATATTACGCTTAATGAAAGGGGTCTTCGGGGCGAAAAGGCGCGGAGCGTGTTGTCGCTCCGTCATAGAGATCTGCCGTCGCCCCGTCGCAAGCGTGTTGTCCCCCGCCATACGCCCGCGATATAAATTTTCTCTTGACAAAAAGCCTTTGCAGTGTTAAGATATAGCTTGTATAGTTATATGTGAAAATCAGCTGGTTTCAGAGGTCTGCAAGCGGCGTTTTTTTGGGGAAAAGCCCCATTCGGGAACGCACGGCGCGGCTTTATGCGGCGTACGCGTGCATTCGGATTCAGCTCGGTTTGTGGGGGTGATGCTTTGGGTCGTGTTATATTTGTGACGTCCTTTAAGGGCGGAGTCGGTAAAACTACCGTCACTGCAAATCTTGCTGTGACCCTTGCCTTATCCGGCAAGCGCGTCATGATCGTCGACGGCGATTTCGGCATGCGCTGTATGGATATGATCCTCGGGCTTCAGAGCGACGTGCTCTATAACGTGTGCGATGTGCTGACCGGCGTTTGTACGGTTGAGGACGCGGCGGTCAGGCATGAGACCGGTCTGGATTTTCTTGCCGCTCCCATGGGTTCATATGATCCGGACATCCCGAAAACGGCTTTTTTTGCCCTTTTCAGAGCCCTCAGGGACAAATATGACTTTGTGTTTATCGACAGCTCTGCTGAAAAGAGCAAATACTATCTTGCCTTTGCCGCGGCTGCCGACGACGCGCTCGTTGTGGCTATGCACCGCTCAACAGCTATACGCGCCGCAGAAAAAACGGCGTACACTCTTTCGGAGCTCGGCTTCCGCAACCTCCGGCTCGTCGTCAACTGCTATGACAGCGCGCTTGCCGAATCAAAGGCCCTCCCCGATCTCTATCAGATCATCAAACGCTCGGCGGTCAGGCTGCTCGGCGTGATCCCAAAGGACGACACGCTTGTCGAACGTCAGGAAAAGGGCGAATGCGCCCTCTGTTCAAAGGAAAAATATCTGACGTGCTCTGAAAAAGCATTTATAAATATCACCAAACGAATGACGGGCGGCGTTGTACCCTTGCTCGACGGCGTCTACCGTGCCAAAATAAAACGTAAAAATATAGTATTTTGAAAGGACGGGCATCAATGGAAATTGCCATCATTGCAAACGACAAGAAAAAAGAACTTATTACCGAATTCTGCATGGCTTATTGCGGGATTCTAAGCCACCATCATATTTGTGCGACGGCAATAACCGGTAAATATATCAGCGAAGCAACCGGTCTTAATATCGAAAGGCTTCTTTCGGGCTCGCATGGCGGCGCAAGCCAGATCGCGTCGCGCGTTGCTTATAATGAAGTCGACGTTCTTATACTTTTCCGCGACAGCTCCAGCGAGGATGAGTACAGAGAGACCGAGGCTAACCTGGTTCGCCTTTGCGACATCCATAACGTTCCGGTGGCGACAAATATTGCCACCGCAGAAGCGCTTGTTCTTGCCCTCGACCGCGGGGATCTTGACTGGCGCAAAAATGTCAGAAGAAGCAGAACCATCAGCTTCACCAGAAAAACAGTAGAATAAGCCGAACACAGGACGCCGGCGGCATTATGTACGGCGGTCCTCGTGCTTTTGCGCGCTTTTAAGGTTCGGTTAAGGATAAAATGATATGATAAAAAAACAACGTGGTACGGCGGATATACTGCCGTCCGAAATGCTGCTTTGGCAGTATATTGAAAAAACAATGAGGGAACAGGCGGCGCTTTACGGCTTTGAAGAGACGCGTTTTCCCACTTTTGAAGCTACAGAGCTCTTTTCGAGAGGCGTAGGCGGCACTACCGACATCGTTCAGAAGGAAATGTACACCTTCGAGGATAAGGATCACAGAAGTATTACCCTGCGTCCCGAGGGTACGGCGTGCGTCGCCCGCAGTGTGATGGAAAACGGACTGCTTTCGGGCGCTATGCCGCTCAAGCTCTATTATCTTACAAACTTTTTCCGCTATGAAAAGCCCCAGGCGGGAAGAAGCCGCGAATTCTTTCAGTTCGGTACTGAGATGTACGGTTCTGACTCTCCTTCGGGCGACGCGACCGTCATTCTTCTGGCGCAGAGCGTTTTAAACAGGCTTGGCATCAGAAGCTGCGGCTTACATATAAATTCCATCGGCTGTCCGGAGTGCAGACCGCTCTTCAGGGAAGCGCTTGTCGAATACTTCTCGCAGTATAAGGACGAGCTTTGCCCCACGTGCCAGGCAAGACTTGAAACAAATCCGCTCCGCATCCTCGACTGCAAGTCGCCGATCTGTTCAAAGATCGCCGAAAATGCGCCAAAGACCGTCGATTATCTTTGCGGCAGCTGCAAGGATAAGTTTGACGAGCTTCAGGAGATCCTCCGCGCAAGCGGCGCTGAGTTTACGGTCGACAGCTCGATCGTGCGCGGTCTTGACTATTATACCGGCACGGTGTTCGAATTCATTCAGGAAAATATCGGCGCACAGTCCACACTTTGCGGCGGCGGCAGATATAACGGACTTATCGAAGAGCTCGGCGGTCCGTCAACGCCGGCAGTCGGCTTCGGCATGGGCATTACCCGTGTAATTTTGGCTATGGAGCAGGAAGGCGTTGTTCCGGAGCTCTCTCCGGCGGCAGATGTATATATCGCGCCCCTCGGAAGCGATACCGCGTCGCTTTCCTTCAGGCTTGCCGAACAGCTCAGACGCATGGGCGTCAGGGCAGAGACCGATCTTATAGGGCGCTCGCTCAAGGCGCAGATGAAATATGCGGACAAGCAGGGCGCGCGCTATGTGCTTGTCATCGGCAGCGACGAGGCCGCCGCAGGCAAAGCAACGCTTAAAAGCATGACCGGCGGCGAAAATGCCGAGGTCGCCCTTACCGCCGAAGCTATCAAGGCGGCTTTAAACTAACATTTATTCAGTAAAAATCCGCTTGGCGGATTTTTGCGGCTTATTATATGGAGGAATATTATGGCTGAACTTCTCGGAAACAGCAGACGTTCGCACTACTGTACAGAGCTTTGCGAACAGGATATCGGAAAAACCGTCTCGGTGGCGGGTTGGGTACAGCGCCGCCGCGATCTGGGCTCGCTTATTTTTATCGACCTCAGAGACAGAAGCGGAATTATTCAGCTTGCGTTTGACGATGCTACCGATAAGGCGGTTTTTGAAAAGGCATTTACCGTAAGAAGCGAGTATGTGCTTTTTGCGTCGGGCACAGTGCGTGAGCGTTCGAGCAAAAACCCCAATCTTCCTACGGGCAATATCGAAATATTTGTCACGGAGCTTAAAATTCTCGGACTGAGCGAGACCCCTCCCTTTGATATCACCGATAGCACCGGTGCGGGCGAGGATCTCCGCCTTAAATACCGTTATCTCGACCTTCGC
>CAZVSW010000145.1:0-4668 GCA_964630005.1 uncultured Ruminococcus sp.
CAATAACAAACGCATCGACGTTCGCGATATGCGGTCTTATAAAGTAATTTCTTCGCGGCAGAAGCTCGGTAATAAAACCGGTACTGTCGCCATTATCGGTAAACGTGACCAGATCGCCTGCAACCGGAGCTACGCCGCGGTTTCTGAATCTTGTGGCGGCGCGGCAGGCATAGATCTCACCCGCCGCCTCGCACGCAAAAAGTCCACGCTTTTCTTTGATTATACGTCCGTTTTGTTGTTTTGATTCCATCATTCGCCTGTGCCGCTCAAAGTAATATTGATGTAAGTCTGAGTCTCAACCTCAGTTTCCTCAGGAATACTCTGCTCAACGACACTTCCGGGCGTAAACGCCGACGACGGATCATACGAAACCTCTCCGAGCCTCAGCCCCTTTGAGATCAGAAGCTGTTCTGCCTCAACAAGGGTCATGCCGAACAGATCGGGCACTGTCGTCTTGTTAGACACTTCGGCGATGAAGAGAATGACCTGTGTATTTTCCTCATATCCGTCCGAACCGGGCTCGAGCGACTGATTGATGACTGTGTTTACCGGCTTATCGGAAACAACATATTCAAATTTGACCCTGTAGCCCGCGGCGACCATATCAAGCTGCGCCTCGATGAAATCTTTTCCGATAACGTTCGGAACGGGATCTGCATAGACGACCTTTTTACCGCTCACGGTGATATCGATCTCTGTGCCGGTAAGGATTTCTGTCTCGGGTGCAACGCTTTGTACAAGCACTGTACCCACCGGCTCGCTGCTGTTTTCATCGTAAAACAGCCGTCCCAGGTTAAGACCTGCGGCGCTCAGCAGCTGCTGAGCCTCTTCGAGAGTGCTTCCGTAAAGCGAAGGCATTTTGGTCATATCGGATTGCTTGCTTATCTGAAGCTTGACTACCGTCCACGCGGCGTGCCCGCCGGTATACGGTTCAATTGACTGATAGACCACCGTGTTCATAGGCTTGAGCGATTCGACGCGCTCAATCTCGTATCTGTAATATGCCTCGTCCAGCTTTGCTATAGCGTCGTCGACATTCATTCCGACAACGTCGGGCATGAGCTTAGCCGTTGTAAGTCCGCTGTCCTTGCATACATAAAGCATTATCGTTCTTCCGGCGTCGACCGACGTGCCGATCTCGGGATACGTTCTCACGACCTGACCGGAGTTTGCGAAGGTATCGGTGACATATTCTATCTTTGCGTCAAGATTGTATTTTCTGAGTATACGCTCTGCGTCTGAAGCTTTTTTATACTTAACATCGGGAACGGTAAGCTGATCCGGATATAGGTTTACCGTTATAGTAATACGGCATATCTCGCCGTTCACGCGCTTCGGTCCTGCCGTAGGGTCCTGAAGGATGATCTTGTTATATCCTCTGCCCGGATAATACCCTTCCTTGACCGTGACCATATAGTTCTGACTTTCGAGCTCACTTTTGAGGGTATCGGTATATTCCATGCCGATAAGATTTCTGACATTGAAATCCTCCGGCGTATCGCTCTCAAAAAGAAGCGGAAGCCATTTTATGAGCATATAGCCGCCAACAGCCAACACCACGATAAAAAACGCGAAAAACACACCGGTTATTACCGGAAACAGCGAGCTCGTTCGTTTTTCTCTTATCTTACTTGCGATACGACTGCGCTTTTTCTTTTTATTTTTGTTATCAGCCGGCTTCGAGAGATCGTCTCCGAAATCGTCGCTGTCGTCCATATTGATGTCGACAACACCCTTGCCTGCTCTTGATTTTTTTGCCGAAGTATCGTCTGCAAAGATCACATCGGGATTCTTTATAACATAATCAATGGCTTTTAGCATCGAATGGGCGTCGGCAAAGCGCTCGTCGGGATCTTTGGCCATGGCCTTTAAAATGATCTGCGAAACCCCGACCGGAACATCCGCACAAAGTTCATGCGGATCTTTTGGGGTATCGTTGATCTGCATCATAGCTATCGTTACCGGGCTGTCGGCAACAAATGGTAACTCACCGGTAACCATTTCATAAAGCATGACGCCGACGGAATATATGTCTGAAGCGTAAGACGTCTCTTTGCCGCCCGCCTGCTCGGGGCTTATATAATAAACAGTTCCTATTGCCTTATCCGTAATGGTAACGGCAGGCATATTGGGAGTTTTTGCGATACCGAAATCGGTAACCTTGATCTCGCCGTTATGAAGCAGCATGATATTCTGCGGCTTTATATCGCGGTGTACCACACCCTTGCTGTGAGCGTGTTCAAGCGCACGGAGGATCTGAAGGCTGTAGTTGCAAGCTTCCTTCCATGAAAGCTTGCCCTTTTTATCCATATATTCCTTAAGCGTGATACCGTCAAGGAATTCCATAACGATATATTTGATATCCGGGTATATGGCGACGTCATAGATGCCGACAATATGCTTGCTTGACAGCATCGCGACCGCCTTTGATTCATTGATAAAACGTTTTTCCGCCTGAACATCGCCGTTATACTGGTCATTAAGAACCTTGATCGCCACGATACGGTTCATCGCGAGGTCTTCCGCCTTAAGAACAAAAGCCATTCCTCCGACGCCGACAAGCCCGAGTATTTTATAACGTCCGTCAAGTATTTTTCCTATAAAGGCTTCGTATTTATCCATAAAATACCTCCGTTTCAGCCATAGATAACAACAGTGATGTTGTCGCCGGCTCCCTTGCTGTTTGCAAGAGACACAAGGTTTCTGCACTTGCTGTCCATATCCGTTTCGTCGCAAAGCAGAGCAATTATTTCATCTTCCGTGAGAATGTTGGTGAGACCGTCTGTACACATAAGTAAAAGGTCGTATCCGTCGACAAAAAATATATCTCCTTCGGCTTCTTCGCTGATTCCGACGGCACGCAAAATAATATTGCGGTTGGGATGGTTCTTGGCCTCTTCACGGGTGATCGCACCGCTGTCTATCAAATACTGAACGAATGAATGATCCTTGCTGATCTGTGAAAGCTTTCCGTCCTTCAAAGCATAAATACGGCTGTCGCCGATATTGATAACGGCGGTTTTGCCGTCTTTTATATCGAGAAAAGCGACGAGCGTCGTACCCATACCTTCGAGCTCTGCATCGGAAGAAGCAAGTTCAAAGACCGCGCGGTTAGCTTCCTCAAGAGCGTTTATCATTATACGCCGAAGATCGCCGGAGGTCAATGGTATTTTTTTCTTTTTGAGCTTACTGTGAAGCGTACGTGCAAAAACATCCGCCGCAAGAGCGCTCGCCGTGCTTCCGCCGTTGGCGCCGCCCATACCGTCGCAAACAACGGCATAGCAACATGAATCGGTCTCATTTATGCGAAAAGTATCCTGATTGTTCTTTCGCGCAGTACCTATATCGGTACATCCGACACATCTCATATTTCATCTTCCTCCGTTTTTCTATAGATTACGGTAAGCACCGGGCAGACCGTTTGCGTTCAAGTCGATTCGGACGCCTCGGCCCTCAGCTGACCGCACGATGCGGAAATATCGTTTCCCAGTCTTCGTCTTACCGTCGCTGTTATTTTATATTTTTCAAGAGTGTTTGTAAAGAGCTCTATCGCTTTTCTTTCGCTTCTTTTATAATTTTTTCTGACAGTGGGATTGAGAGGTATGAGATTGACATGGCACAGAGTGCCCCTGAGCTTTCTTCCAAGCTCCTCCGCATCGCAGACACGGTCATTCACGCCGTCAATAAGCGCATATTCAAAGAATATACGCCTGCCTGTCTTTTCTTCGTACCGTTTACAAGCGTCAAGCAGCTCGTCATAGCCGTATTTTCTTGCGATAGGCATGATCGTGCTTCTTATCTCACCATTAGGGGCATGGAGCGAAACGGAAAGTGTGATCTGAAGGTTTTCCTCTGCCAGCCGGTCGATCTGTTCAACAAGACCGCAGGTAGAAAGCGATATATGGCGCATTCCGATACCAAGTCCAAGCGGGTCGTTCACCAGCTTCAGAAAGCGCATAACGTTATCATAGTTATCGAGCGGCTCGCCCATACCCATGAGCACAACGTTTGACACACGCTTTCCCGTATCAAGCTGCGCCGTCAATATCTGACCGAGCATTTCCGAAGCCATAAGATTGCGCTTAAGACCGTCAATAGTTGAAGCGCAGAAGGTACAGCCCATGCGGCAGCCGGCCTGCGTTGATATGCAAACAGTGTTGCCATGTTCGTACTGCATGAAAACGCTTTCGATAAGCTCGCCGTCATAGAGTTCAAAGAGATACTTTCGCGTGCCGTCAGATGATATCTGCGTGCGTATCGCCTTGCATGAGGCTATAAAGCAATCTTCCCCGAGCCTTGTCCGCAAAGCGGACGAAACGTCAGTCATTTCGTCAAAATTCAAAACGCCCTTGCGCAGCCATTTATATATTTGCGCCGCACGGAAACTTTTTTCTCCTATCGAAGCGCAGTATTCTTTTATTTCGTCGAGCGTCATGCTCGAAATATCGATTTTTGTAGTAATATCAGCCATTTTTGATTATCCTGCAGCAGAAAAATCCGTCAGTAAAGCCGTCGGGCAGGAACTGCCGCATTTCAGCCACCTCGTATCCGCTGTGTTCACGGGTAAATCTCTCGATCTGTTTTATATTCTCTTCGCGGTTGAAGGTGCAGGTGGAATACACCAATGTACCGCCCATCTTAAGATATTCCGCAGAAGCGCAAAGAATT
>CAZVSW010000146.1:0-2650 GCA_964630005.1 uncultured Ruminococcus sp.
TGTTGCGCGAACAGCTTCTTGACGTTCTTCACACCCTGACTCCCAGAGAAGAAAACGTGCTTAAGCTCCGCTTCGGTCTCGAAGACGGCCGCCCGAAAACTCTCGAAGAAGTCGGCAAGGTCTTCAACATCACCAGAGAGCGCATCCGCCAGATAGAGGCAAAAGCGCTTAGAAAACTGCGCCACCCCAGCCGTTCGAAGCGCTTAAAGGATTATCATGAATAAAACCAAGGAGAAATATATGACAGCACTGATTATCGGGGCAATGGATAAAGAGATCGCCGCCCTTGTCTCGGCATTTTGCGCACAGCCCGACGGCAAGGACACTTTCAAAGCGATGAAAGGCGAAAACACCGTGATAATATCGGTATCCGGAGTCGGCAAGGTCAACGCGGCAGTTACAACACAGCGCCTGATCGAAAAGTATGCGCCCGACTTTGTAATAAATACCGGAGTTGCGGGAGGTATCGCCGACGATATCACCCTCGGAGAAACGGTCATAGCCTCGCGACTTACATACCACGACTTTGACCCGCTTGACCTTCTTGACCGCTATCCTCCGTTTTCAAAGTACTTCCCTTGCGACCAAAAGCTTGTCGCCCTTGCCGGAAAGGCGTGTTCCGCCATCGGTGCAAAGTACCGCGAAGGCGTTATCGTATCGGGCGACTGCTTTGTCAACGACCCGGATATTAAAGAATCGATACGTTCGCGCTTTGACGCCGCCTGCACTGAAATGGAAGGCGCGGCAATCGCCCACACGTGTATGCTGAGTAACACTCCGTTTGCGGTCATACGCGCAGTGTGCGATTTTGCGGATTCGTCCGCAGATATGATAAACGATTTTGAAACAACTGCGGCAAACAACGCCGCATCCATTACCGAATATATAATAAACAATATATAAAAGGAACATATCATGTTAAGCAAACTTAAGGAAATTGAAACACAAGCCGCAGAAGTGATTTCCAAGATCACTGACGGCGCTGCCCTGGAAGCGGCAAGAGTAAAATATTTGGGCAAAAAAGGTGAGCTCACCGCGATCCTCAGGGGTATGGGAAGCCTCTCCGCCGAGGAACGCCCCGTTATCGGCGCGGCGGCAAACGTCGTACGCCAAAACATCGAAGCCGATATAGCAAAGAAAGAAGCGGAGCTTAAAAAGGATGCGCTCGCCGCACGCCTCGAAGCAGAAAAAATCGACGTAACACTTCCCGCAAACGAAAAACGCGTGGGCGTTCTTCACCCTCTCCGTCAGACAGAAAACAGAATGAGAGAGATCTTCATCGGAATGGGCTTTGAGATCGTTGAAGGTCCTGAAGTCGAAAGCACTCATAACAACTTTGACGCCCTCAACGCACCGGCAGATCACCCGTCGAGAGACGAAACGGACACCTTCTATCTGAGCGATAACGTGGTTCTCAGAACCCAGACCTCGCCCGTTCAGATCAGAGCGATGCAGACACGCCGCCCGCCGATACGTATCATCTCACCGGGACGCGTATACCGCTGCGACCCCGCGGACGCAACACATTCGCCCATGTTCCACCAGCTTGAAGGGCTTGTTATCGACAAACATATCACTCTCGGCGACCTTAAGGGCACGCTCGACCAGCTCGCCCGCTCAATGTTCGGAGAGGGCACAAAGACCCGTTTCCGTCCGCATAACTTCCCTTTCACCGAACCCTCTGTTGAAGTTGACTTTTCGTGCTTCATGTGCGGCGGCAAGGGTTGCCGTCTCTGCAAGGGCGAAGGCTGGATCGAAATGCTCGGCGCAGGTATGGTTCACCCGAATGTGCTTGAAGGCTGCGGGATCGATCCCGAAGTTTACAGCGGCTTTGCCTTTGGTATAGGTATAGAGCGAGTGGCAATGCGTAAATACGGCATTGACAACATGAGACTGCTCTATGAAAATGACATCCGCTTCCTCGAGCAGTTCTGATAAGCTCTAATACATTTTAGCAAAGGACATATTTACAATGAAAGTATCATTGAATTGGATAAAAGACTATGTTGATATAAACGTCGACACACGTACATATACAGAAGCCATGACCATGAGCGGAACAAAGGTTGAAGCTTATGAACAGATGGGCGAGGACATAAAAAACGTTGTAGTCGGCAAGATTCTCTCCGTCGAGAAGCATCCCGATTCCGACCACCTTGTTATATGCCAACTTGACGTAGGAGAAGAAAAAACGCTCCAGATCGTTACCGGCGCACAGAATGTCAAAGCCGGCGACCTTGTTCCCGTATGCAAAAACGGCGCTCAGCTCCCCGGAGGCGTGACCATCAAGACCGGCAAGCTTCGCGGTGTTGTTTCCGAAGGTATGCTCTGCTCTCTCGGCGAGCTCGGACTTGACAAGCACGATTTCCCCTATGCTATAGAGGACGGGATATTTATCATTGAAGAAGACTGCAAGCCGGGCGACGACATTCACGACGTATGTATGTTAAACGATACGCTTGTTGATTTTGAACTCACCTTCAATCGCCCCGACTGCCTTGCTTTTACCGCGATTGCAAGAGAAAGCGCCGCAGCGCTTAACGTACCGTTCAAATACACCGAGCCCGTCTGCCCGATCGGCGGCGACGGCGACGACACGAATAAATATATCACCGTAAGAGTTGACGACACCGTTCTCTGCCCCAGATAC
>CAZVSW010000146.1:2660-4633 GCA_964630005.1 uncultured Ruminococcus sp.
AAGGCCGTTAAGAACGTAAAGATTGCTCCGTCGCCGCTCTGGCTGAGAGCACGACTCAGAGCGGCCGGCGTTCGTCCCATCAATAATATCGTCGATATTACAAACTATGTCATGCTCGAATACGGTCAGCCGATGCACGCTTTTGACTATGATTTCATAAAGAGCAAGAGCATTATAGTCCGCCGTGCGGCAGATGGCGAAAATATCGTGACTCTCGACAGCACCGAGCGCAAGCTCGACACATCTATGCTTGTCATCGCAGACGGCGAAAAGCCCATTGCGCTTGCCGGAATCATGGGCGGTGAAAACAGCGAGATCAACGATAACACCACCACGGTCATATTCGAATCGGCCAACTTCAACCGCGAAAACATCCGCCATACCGGACGCGCCGTCGGTCTCAGAACCGAATCCAGCCGACGCTTCGAAAAGGGTCTGCCCGCATATAACGCGATGCTTGCAATCAACCGCGCCTGCGAGCTTGTAAAGCAGCTCGGTTGCGGCGATATCGTCGACGGCGTTATTGATGTGAAAAATGTGTCGACAGAACCCACACGTGTCAAGTTTGACCCGAAACGTATTAACGAGATCCTCGGCACGGATATCAGCCGCGAACAGATGGAAGAACTGCTCAGACGTGTTGAGATGATCGTCGACGGCGACGGGCTGATCGTACCCCCCTATCGCAATGATATCATTAATACTGCTGACGTAGCGGAAGAAGTCGTGCGCCTTTACGGACTGGAAAACATTCAGGCAACGGCGTTCGAATGCCGTGCGATCGAGGGCAAGCTCACACCTTACCAAAGCTTCCTTAAAAATATCAATGATGTGTGCACCGGTCTCGGTTTTGATGAAATATATACATATTCGTTCATCTCTCCCAAGATGTTCGATAAGATTCATCTTCCTGAAGACGATATCAGACGCGACGTTATCAAGATAAACAATCCTCTCGGCGACGATACATCTGTCATGCGCACCACCGCGCTGCCCTCGATGCTTGACGCATTGATGCATAATTACAACCACCGCATACAGTCCTGTCGGCTTTTTGAGTGCGCAACACTTTATCAGAAGAGCGATAAGGATATGTCTTATGAATCAAAGAGTCTTGCAATGGCGTTTTACGGCGCAGGCGACTTCTATGATCTCAAGGGCTATGTTGAATCTGTCTTAAAACAGCTTGGCGTAAAAGGCTATCGCATATGCAGCGATGATGAAAATCCGTCGTACCACCCCGGAAGATGTGCAAAAGTGCTCATCGGCGATAAAAAAGTCGGCTCGTTTGGTCAGATACACCCAACCGTAGCGGCGGAATTCGGTATCGAAACCGAAATCTACGCTTCCACAATGGACGTTACAAAGATGTACGCAAGCGCCGACAGCGAAAAGCATTATCAGCCGCTGCCCATGTTCCCTGGCATTGACCGCGACATCGCGCTCGTTATGGATAAGGATATCGAAGCTCAGACAGTTATCGACAATATCTTCAAATTTGCCGGCAAGTCGCTCTGCGACGTCAAGGTGTTTGACGTCTATATGGGAAAAGGCGTTCCGGAAGGCAAAAAATCGGTGGCATTCCGCCTGAGCCTGCGTCTGCCCGACAAGACAATGAACGACGCCGAAGCCGAACAGGCTGTAAGCAAGGTTCTTAAAAAGCTCAAAGAAAACTGCAATATCGAACTCAGAAGCTAAAGCGAAATTTCATGACGGGGGGCAACACTCTTGTGACGGGGCGACAACGCAAGCGTTTTCCCCTGTTAGACCTCTTTCATTAAGCGTAATATCATTAAAAGCGGCAGTCACGTCAGGACCGCCGCTTTATTTTATATCACGAAACTTTGTTAAATTCAGCAATGACAGCTGCAATATCATCGGGCGAAACGTTGTTTCCGAAACTGCCGTAACATCAGACCTGAGGCGATTCCATTTCTTTTTTATACTCATCGGATATTCTTGTCAGCTCCTCT
>CAZVSW010000147.1:0-4590 GCA_964630005.1 uncultured Ruminococcus sp.
TCTCCGTACTAAAAGGAAAGGGGTCTTATAGGGGAAAACGCAGTTTGCCCCTATAATGTTCCATAATTTTCCACACCGGGCCGCGCTGTTTTGTCTGCTTGTGAGAATTTGCTCCTCTGAGGATCGATTTTACACTTCCGGGCTTGACAGAAGCCGAAAAAAATGTTATGATAGAGAAACTAATACGCTTATATTCGCCAATGTACTTACTGAAAGGGTAATTATATAATATGGAACGCTTTATCGTCAACGGAGGCAAGAAGCTGAGCGGAAAGATCGAAGTCAGCGGCATGAAAAACGCCGCGCTTCCCATAATTTTTTCCACCATTCTTGTCGAAGACAGATGTATAATTGAAAACCTGCCCGACATAAGTGACGTCGCAACCGCGCTGGAGATCATCACGGCAATGGGCGCAAAGGTTCACATGTTGGATAAATATACAGTTGAAATAGATACCACCGGGATCGTCTGCGGCTCTGCCCCTTATGAGCTCGCGCGCTCGATCCGCGCTTCTTACTATATTCTCGGTGCCGAACTCGGGCGCTTCAGCTCCACGACCTGCGCCTACCCCGGCGGCTGTAACTTCATCGCGCGCCCCATCGACCTTCATATAAAAGGCTTTGAAGCGCTCGGCGCTACCGTCAGCATCGACGACGGCGCGATCCACGGCTTTGCCCCCGATGGACTTAAGGCAAACTCGATCTATCTCGATATCGAATCGGTCGGCGCTACCATCAACATCATTCTTGCCGCTGTCAAGGCAGACGGTCTTACAATCATCGACAACGCCGCGCGCGAACCGCATGTCGTTGACCTCGCCAACTTCTTAAACAGCTGCGGCGCAAATATTTCCGGCGCAGGCACAGACGTTATCAAGATCCGCGGCGTTAAAAGCCTTCACGGCGTGAGCTATGCCATCATCCCCGACATGATCGAAGCAGGCACTTACATGATCGCCGCCGCCGCTACCGGCAGTCTGCTCACTGTGTCAAATATTATCCCCAAGCATCTCGAATCCATAACCGCAAAGCTTGAAGAAATGGGCGTAAACGTCATCGAAAACGACGAATCTGTCATTGTTGACGGCCGTAACTGCTCGCTTTCGCGAATACGTCTCAAAGCTCTGCCCTACCCCGGCTTCCCCACCGATATGCAGCCGCAGATGTGCGTTCTGCTCTGCCTCGCAAACGGCGTAAGCACCATCACGGACAGCGTGTGGGATAACCGCTTCCGTTATACGGGGGAACTTATCAGAATGGGCGCGAACATCACCGTTGAGGGAAAAACAGCTACCGTCACGGGCGGAACGCTTAAGCCCGCCAAGGTCAAGGCAGTCGACCTCAGGGCCGGTGCGGCTATGGTCATCGCCGCGCTCGCCGCAGACGGCGAAACTATCATCGACGATATCTATCATATAGAACGCGGCTATGAATGTATGGCCGAAAAGCTCAACGCCGTCGGCGCAGATATTCACCGCGTCAATGTCCCGCAGTATAACCTGAAAAAAGCGTAAAACCGACAGCGCCGTTTTTGAATTCGCGGCAGTTACATATTGAATATATACTGTATAAGCCGAGCGCCTATGCAGTAAGATACGTTTCCGTAGCTCAGCTGGATAGAGCAACCGCCTCCTAAGCGGTAGGTCGGGTGTTCGAATCACCTCGGGAACGCCAAAAGCGCCGAGAGCCGTTATTAATTAAGGCTTTCGGCGCTGATTTTTTGTCAATGTATAGAAATTTTTGTGTTCTTGTGCTATAATTGTTTCACTAAAAGGGGGGCGTTACTATTACTATGGCTACGTGGAATCCCTGGCGGGGTTGCAAAAAATGCAGTGACGGATGTCTGCACTGCTATATACACAAGGGCGACGCCAGGCGGGGCGTCAACACAGCCGATATCGTCAGAACAAAAGATTTTTACAAACCCGTCGAAAAGCTGAAAAACGGGGCTTACAAAATGAGATCGGGGATAGTTTATCTTGGCTTTTCAACCGATTTTCTGATCGAAGAGGCAGACGAATGGCGCGGCGAGTGCTGGTCGATGATAAAACAGCGCCAAGACTGCACGTTCCTTTTTCTCACCAAGCGAATAGAACGCTTCGCGGCTTGTATTCCCGATGACTGGGGCGACGGGTATGAAAACGTTGTCGTGTGTTGTACTGTCGAAAATCAAAAGAATGCGGATAAAAAGCTATCTGTATTTCATGCGCTGCCGATAAAGCACAAATGCATTACCGCTCAGCCTTTGCTTGAGGGAATTAGCATCGAACAATATCTTGACGGCATTGAGCTTGTGGTTGTCGGCGGAGAGTCGGATCATTACGCAAGACCGCTCGATTACTCCTGGGTACTCGATATCAGAGAACAATGCGTCCGCAAAGGCGTATCTTTTGAATTCAGGCAGTGCGGAACGCATTTTATCAAGGACGGCAAAAAATATAAATTGCAGACAAAGCTCCTATGCAGTCAGGCGAAAAAAGCAGGCATAGATTTTAAGGCGAATGGCTGACAGAACGAAAGACGCTCGCTGTACATATCATTTCCGTGATGAAAGGTAAGTGGAATTGGGGCGTTGCCCCAAACCCCATTCAGGAGACTTTTTGAAAAAAGTCCTCTGAAAACCCTCAAAAACTTTTCTGTTGGTTTTTGTATTTGTCCGGCTCGACTAAGATCTTGCAGAGATCCTCTTGCCCGGCTCTGCTTTTTGAAGCAACAAGCTCATAGCATTTCATGGGGATGCTGTCGGTATCATCCTCACCGATTTTCTCAAAAAGCTTTGAAAGCGGAACGCTCAGCGCAGAAGAAATCTTTTTGATGCTTTCGAGTGTCGCGTTCTTTTCTCCTCGCTCGACCTGACCGATATAGGTAGGATGGCAGCCCGACATTTCGGCAAGTTTTTCCTGGCTTAATCCTTTTTCGGTTCTGTAATTACGGATACGTTGTCCGACCATCTTCGCGGTCTCGCTCATGATCACACGCTCTATTTTCCTATGAAAGCGCCCTGCTTTTTAAGCTGAGTCTGAAGGGCGTCGACGTCGACATTCTTAACGGTACAGCCCGACTTGGATGCAATTGCGGCGGCAGTTCCGGCGGCTTCGCCGAGACAGCACACGATGCGCATGATCCGTATCGAAGCCTGCGCCTCATGCGTTGCGGAGATACAGCGTCCGGCGACAAGCAGGTTTTCGGCGTCCTTGGGTATGAGCGCGCGGTAAGGGATGGTATAATACTGTCCTTCGGGGAAGAAGTAGTGGGACGTGCCCGAGCCTTCGGGGTTATGGATATCGATATCATAGTTTCCGGCGGCGATGGCGTCGTCAAAAACAGTGCAGGCGACAAGCTCTTCGGAATTGATAACATGCTCGCCGTCGATCATACGGCTTTCGCGTACGCCGGTCTGAATGGCAGACGACAAAATCATGCTGTTTTCAAAGCCGGGAATATGGTTACGGAGGAAGTCGTGCAGTTCGACCATCTGCTCTCTTGCCTCGATATCGGCGGCGGTAACGTCAAAAGCATCGACAGGGTTGCGCTTGACGATACGCGTAGCGTTGAGGCTGACGATTCCGGGGAAGCAGCTGTGGAAGATCATAATGCCGTCCATGGGGTTTTTGATATAGCCCTTTTTCTTTTCCTCGTTCCATTTGCCGACGATCGTATAGCACACCTCGTCAAACTTCTTCTGATCCACTCCGCCGATGGCAAAGCAGAGCGTCATGGGCTGGCAGAGGTTGTCGCCGGGTCTGCCGAGACGTGTGGGGAAGCCGGCGTCAACTGCAAGGTCGGCGTCGCCGGTTGCGTCGATAAAATAGTCCGCTTCAAGCTCCATAAGACCGGATTTGTTTGACACGGTGACCGAAACGACCTTGTTTCCCTCGCGCTTGGCGGAGACGAGATAGCTGTTGAAGAGGAGGTCGACATTTGCCTCCTGCATTTTGCGGTTGAGTATTATCTTAAGATATTCGGGGTTGAAAACGTTTGTATGGGCGGGGTGTACGGCGTTGGCCTTATTCAGCTCGTCGATGAGTTCGAGCAGTATGCCCTGCGAAAGCTCGACAACTTCGCCGGTTTCGGGCATACGGGTGGCGTTTCGCATAAAGGGGTTGATGGCCTGCGTGCAGGGCGCGCCGCCGAGGGCGTTGATACGTTCGACAAGCAGTACGCTGCTGCCGTTTCTTGCGGCGGCAAGAGCCGCGCCGCAGCCGGCAAAGCCGCCTCCGATTACTATAACATCATATTTTTTCATATATGCTCTCCTGAGAAAAATCATATTGTAGTTTTATTTGATTTTAGCACACAATATGCCCTTTGTCAAGAAAGATAGCGCAAAACAACCGTTAGTTGAGCAAAAAATCAACCGTTAGTTTCGTATTCCGCCATCTGAGTTATTGAAATAAAAGACAAAAAAGGGTAAAATTCATATGACGGGACGACAACGGGCACGCCTGCGGCGCAAGGCAATAGTGAAGAGTGAAGAGAAAAGGTGTAACTTCGCGACGAATTTATTATAAAGAGCATCGAACTTTGTTCCTGACGTCGGAAGGAAAAGGGGGATTTTTCAGTCATCTTCATATGCGGATGATCTCTAAA
>CAZVSW010000148.1:0-4480 GCA_964630005.1 uncultured Ruminococcus sp.
ACGTCAGGTGGGAAGAACGACCGTAGCGGCAGTAAGATATCTGATCTTCAACCTGCTCGGCAGCGGTCTCTTCCTGATCGGAATTATCATACTGTATGACATAACCGGGCATCTGCTCATACCGAACATTGCGTCTTCGGTCGCCGCCCTTGCGGAAAGCGGCGAATACGCCGTTCCTCTGCTCATGTCGGCCGCGCTTATCACCCTCGGTCTCGCCATAAAAAGCGGTCTGTTCCCGTTTTGCTATTGGATGCCCGACACATATGCCTATGCGACTACCGCTTCAAGCTCGATAATTTCGGGTATCGTCTCCAAGATATATATCTTCACTTCGATAAAAATGCTTTACCGCGTGTTCGGCGCAGATTACGTATCGGGCTCGCACATCACGGACATTTTGTTTGTCTTCGGGCTCGCGGGCATCATTATCGGCTCTCTGCACGCAATAAAAGAAAAAAATCTCAACCGCATGATCGCCTTTTCTTCGGCGGCACAGATAGGATATATCTATGTCGCAATGGGGCTGGGAAGCGAAGCCGGCATCGTTGCCGCCATATTCCACATGCTTAATCACGCCATTTCAAAGCCTCTGCTCTTTACCGCCGCCGACGGGCTCATCGATTCGGTCGGCAACAGAAAAGACTTTGATTCACTGCGCGGTTCGGCACACAACAATAAGCTTGCGGGGCTTGGCTTTACGGTTGGATCAATGTCAATGGTCGGCATACCGATCTTCACCGGCTTTGTCTCGAAACTGCTCATTTCAGAAGCCGCCACCGACGTACCCGGCAAAATGCTTGTCACGCTGATCGTTTTGTCCGTAAGTACCGTACTGAACGCCGTATACTTTCTGCACACCGTTGTCACCATTTACACTCCGCAGACGGATAAAAGCTTTGCTGTAAAAATGAAAAGCGGCGCCGTTCTCTGCACGGTATACGCGTGCTTCATCGCCGTAAACCTTTTTTTGGGGCTTCACCCTCAGACGGTCATGAATGTCCTGAATTCGGGCATTACGCTGTTTATTAAGTAACGAGGTAACGATCATGATAATTTTTCCATATCTTTCGATGATTATTCCGATAATCGCCGGCTGTACAGTTTTCGCCATGAAAAAAGTTCAGCGCCGCGGCGCAAAGCTTACCGTTGCCGCGACGGCTATAGCGGTCGCTCTTGCAGGAGTTGTTTTAGCGGCTGTGTCAAAAGCAAAGATCGGCACGGTCACGCTGATAAGCTTTTCCGATGAGCTTTCCATCAGCTTCCGCTGTGACAGCCTGCAAACGCTTTTTGCGGTTGTCACCAACATTCTTTGGCTCTTGGTTTTCGTATATTCCATCGGATATATGAAGCATGAGCGCAACGAAGATATTTTCTACGGCTTTATGCTGATAACCCTCGGCGTTATGAACGCGCTGTATTTTTCCGATAATCTGCTTACGCTTTATCTGTTCTTTGAACTGGCTACACTTGCTTCCATGCCCATGGTGTTAAGCTCCCTTTCAAAGGAATCGATCACTGCCGCTCAAAAATACCTCTTCTATAGCGTAGGCGGCGCTTTTCTGGCGCTTTTCGGCGTGATAGTGTTCTATTCAAAGGGGCTCGGTCTTTCTTTCGGCGAAAGAAACCTTTTGACCTATTCGCATCCCGACGGTCTGACCCTCACAGCGCTGTTTCTGATGATCGTAGGCTTTGGCACAAAAGCCGGCATGTACCCGATGCACGGCTGGCTGCCGACGGCTCACCCTGTTGCTCCGTCGCCTGCGTCTGCACTGCTTTCGGGTCTTATTGCCGAAGCCGGCGTATTTGCCGTTATACGTATCACAAGACTCTGCGATTATAAAGGAACATGGGTGCAGTACGCATGGCTATCCCTGGCGCTCCTCACCGTATTCCTCGGCTCGATGATGGCATACCGCGAAAAGCACATAAAAAAGCGCCTCGCGTATTCTACCGTCTCTCAGGTGTCTTATATAATGGTAGGACTTGCCTGCGGCGATTACTTTTCGGCGTACGGCTCGACATTTCATTACGTTTTCCACGCCATTATCAAGATCGCGCTCTTTATGGCCGCCGGCTCGATCATCATGAAGACCGGCAAGACCAATGTTGGTGAACTTGAAGGCGTCGGCAAGGACATGCCCGTCACGATGATATCCTATACCCTTGCGTCATTGGGTCTTATCGGCATTCCGCCCGCCTGCGGCTTTTTCAGCAAATACTATCTCTGCATTGGCGCACTGCGTAACGGCTATATCCCCGGTTTTATGCGCTATCTCATCCCGGCCGTGCTGATAGTTTCGGCGCTTCTTACCGCCGGCTATCTGTTGCCGCTTACGGTAAAGGGCTTCTTCCCGCACAAAGATTATCTGCCCGAAAAGCGCGAAACATCTGCGGTAATGTACGTACCGCTGCTTATTTTAGGAATTCTCACCTTTGCCGCAAGCCTTTTGGTGAATAACCTTCACATGTTTATATATTAAGGGGAATGGATATGTCTGAGCTTCTTCCCGTTATAACACTGTTGCTTCCGTTTGCGGGGGCTGTCGTGTCGTATTTTTTCAGAAATAAATATAAAAGTCTAAAAAAGCCCTTTGTCATAAGCGTCACTGTACTCACTTCGGTGCTTGCGTGGATTTCCATGTTTGTTTCAAAGGGCAAAGACGTCACGCTTTTCAGGTTTACCGACAGTCTTACGATCGGACTTAAGCTTGACGGACTCGGTTGCTTTTTCACGGGGCTGGTTTCCGTTTTGTGGATATTCGCCATCATATACGCCTTTGAATATATGAAGGAAAAAGAGCACCTCAACATGTTCTTTTCCTTCTTCACCGCCGTATACGGCGCGGTTCTGGGCATATCCATGAGCGCCGATCTGCTTACCATGTATTTCTTCTATGAAATACTCACGCTCACCACTCTTCCGCTCGTGATTCAGCCGATGACCAAAAAAGCCATCCGCGCCGGCAGAAAATATCTCTATCTTTCGCTCGGCGGAAGCGCCTTTGCCTTTATCGGCATCGTAATACTCCTTCACCATACATCAAGTCTTGAATTTATCCCCGGTGGAATATACGATTCAAAGCTCGCAGGCTCTGAGCTCGTCGCATATTTTCTGACGTTTCTCGGGTTCGGCGTCAAGTCGGTAATATTCCCGTTCCATATATGGCTGCCCGCCGCTTCGGTAGCGCCCACGCCCGTAACCGCACTGCTCCACGCTGTCGCGGTAGTCAAATCAGGCGTGTTCGCAATAATACGCGTGACCTATTATTGCTACGGCATTACGGCCGTCAAGGGAACATGGGCTCAGTACGCCGCGCTGATTCTTGCCGAAATAACAATAGTTTACGGTTCGTCGATCGCCCTGAAGGAGCGTCACTTCAAAAGACGCCTCGCATATTCAACCATTTCAAACCTTTCCTATATCGTCTTCGGCGCAATGTTGCTTTCGCCCGAAGGACTGACAGCGGCGCTGATGCACTTTTTGTTCCATTCGGTAACAAAGCTCGCGTCATTTATGACTGTCGGCGCTGTTGTGGAAACTACGGAACGGGAATATATCTTCCAGCTTGACGGTCTTGGGCGCAAGATGCCCGTGACCTTCGGCGTGTTTACCGTTTCGGCTCTGTCGCTGACCGGCATACCGATCTTCTGCTGTTTCTTCAGCAAATGGGCGCTCTGCTCAGCCGCTCTGGCGGACGGCGGCATTTTCGGTACGCTTGGCGTTGCCGCGTTGCTCATATCGGCGCTGCTCACCGCGATCTACATGATATCGGTGTCGATACGCGCGTTTTTCGCCAAAGGCGAAAACCTTGACGGTGTTCACGAAGCGCCGTGGCAGATGTCGTGGCTGATCGTTCCGCTGGCGCTGTTTATAACATTCATTTCATTTTTTATGCCCACAGTAAGCGGATACTTCTCTTCCCTCGCTTCATCCGCTTTTATTGCCTGAGGTATCGCATATGAAAACTTTCCTTTTTATCTTAGCACCCGTAATCGCCGTGATGTTTTCCGCCGCGATCGCATATATAATCGGAAGAAAAAGCGAAAAAGCGCGTGATGTTTTTTCGATCGTCATAACGCTCCTTACGGCGGTATATTTCGGCGTAATGCTGTTTACGGGCACTGAGGCGGTACACGTTATCGGTGGGTCGCCGAAGGACACGTATATTCCCGGCTACGCCGTGTCGCTCGGCGGCCTTCACACGCTGTACGCCTTTATAACCTCGGTAATGTGGTTTGTTACAACGGCGTTTTCGACCCCATATTTCAGAACCTATGATGAGCGCAACAGATATTACCTCTTCTCACTTCTGACCTTCGGTTCTACTCTCGGCGTGTTCCTTTCCGAAAGCATACTTATGCTGTTCGTGTTCTTCGAGATGATGTCATTCACCTCATACGTAATGGTCGTGCACGACCGTAAGCCCGACACGCTCAAAGCCGCGTCGACCTACCTCGCGGTGTCCGTAACCGGCGGTAT
>CAZVSW010000149.1:0-4474 GCA_964630005.1 uncultured Ruminococcus sp.
GTGCCCGTCGGGGACGGGCACTTTTTGTGGAGCGGCGATAAGCGCGAGGAGGAAAGGGGGTTCGCGGGGGAAAACGTAGTTTGCCCCCGCGTTTAACTCAGTCGAGCTCCTTCACCCCGGTATAAAGCTCATAATACCTGCCCTTTTGCGCGAGCAGCGAGTCGTGGTCGCCGCGCTCGATTATCACGCCGTTTTCAAGAACCATGATGGCGTTCGCGTTGCGTACCGTCGAAAGCCGGTGCGCAATGACAAAAGTCGTACGATTTTTGATGATCGCGTCCATACCCTTTTCTATGTGTCGCTCGGTACGGGTGTCGACGCTGCTGGTCGCCTCGTCAAGCACGAGTATCGGCGCTTTCGATATCGCGGCGCGCGCGATATTCAAAAGCTGGCGCTGTCCCTGCGAGAGGTTCGCGCCGTCGCCCTCGATGACGGTATCATAGCCGTTTGCAAGCTTCATAATGAAAGAATGCGCATACGCGGTCTTCGCGGCCTGCACCACCTCGTCGTCGGTGGCGTCCTGGCGTCCGTAACGGATGTTTTCGCGTATCGTACCCGTGAAAAGGTGGGTGTCCTGAAGCACCATGGCGACATTTTTTCTCAGTACGTCGCGTTTTATGTCCTTTACGTCGACGCCGTCGATGGTGATCGAGCCCTCGTTTATGTCATAGAAGCGGTTTATCAGGTTTGTAACGGTTGTTTTGCCCGCGCCCGTCGAGCCGACGAACGCGATCTTCTGACCGGGCTTTGCATAGAGCGAAATGTTTTTGAGTATCGTTTTTTCGGGCACATAGCCGAATGTTACGTTTTTGAACTCAACTCTGCCCCTCATACTCTCCATGTCGGAAGCGCCGGTTACGTCGGCGGCTTCGGGCTCGGTGTCCATGACGGCGAACACGCGCTCAGCGCCCGCAAGCGCAGAGAATATGGCGGTGACCTGTTGCGAAAGCTCGTTTATTGGCATGCTGAAGCGCGACGAATAGTCGACGAAAATGGTCAGACCGCCTACGTCGAACTTGCCGAGCGCGCAGAGCACGCCGCCGATCCCGGCAGTAAATGCATAGCTCATCTTGCTGACGTTGCCCATCACCGGGCCCATTATGCCGCCGAAGAACTGTGCGTTCATCTGCTTTTCGCGGAGGTCCTGATTGAGGAGCTCGAACTCGTCCTCGCATATCTCCTCGTGATTAAACACCTTGATGACCTTCTGCCCTGCAACGGTCTCCTCGATATATCCGTTTACCGCGCCGAGCGCCGCCTGCTGTGACGAATAGTACTTGCGGCTCTTCCCCGCGATGGCCTTGCCGCCGAACAAAAACAGCGGCAGGAAGGCAACGGTTATGAGCGTCAGCCAAATATTGGTATAGACCATCATCACGACCGTGCCGACAAGCTGAATAAGACCGGAAATCGAGCTGATTATCGAGTTATCGAGCATGGTGGAGACGTTGTCGACGTCGTTGGTGAAGCGGCTCATGATGTCGCCGGTGGTGTTGCTGTCGAAATAGCGTACGGGAAGGCGTTCGAGCTTGGTGAACAGATCGTTTCTGAGCTTTTCGATCGCGCCCTGTGTGACGTGGAGCATGATCTTATTTTGCGCATAGGTCGCAAGACTGCCCGAAAAGTACACTGCGGCAAGCACGAGCAGTGCATAGAAGAAGCCTTCGTATTTTCCGACGGCGATATAGTTGTTGATGATGGGTCGGAGCATATAGCTGCCCGCGAGCGACGTTCCGGTGCGGATGATCATGAACAACAGCACGAAAATGAGGCGGTATTTATACGGCGCGAGGTAGGAGAGCAGTCTGCCGATAGTTTTGCCGGCGTTTTTGGGCTTGCCGCCCATACCTCCTCTGCCCATCGGACCGCGTCCCGGTCCGCGTCCCGGACCTCCCGGACCTCTGCCCGGTCCGCCCTGCGGAGCTTTGGCGGAAAATGAATATCTGGATCGGAGATCTTCGAGTGTGCGTTTTGCCATTATGCGTCAACCTCCTTGCCTGTCTGTGAAACATAGATCTCGCGGTACTCCTCGTTCGAGCGGATCAGCTCGTCGTGAGTGCCGATTCCGGTGATCCTGCCCTCGTTCATGACCATGATGACGTCGGCTTCCATCACCGAGCTGATGCGCTGGGCGATGATGATCTTTGTCGTGCCGGGAAGGTCGTCCCTGAGCGCGGTGCGTATCTTGTTTTCGGTAGCCGTGTCGACCGCACTGGTAGAGTCGTCGAGGATGAGTATCTTTGGCTTTTTGAGCAATGCGCGCGCGATGCAGAGGCGCTGTTTCTGACCGCCCGATACGTTTGTGCCGCCCTGGTCGAGGGGCGTGTCATAGCCATCCTTCATTGAAGAGACAAAGCCGGCGGCCTGCGCTTTTTCTGCGGCGGCGGCGATCTCTTCGGGTGTTGCGTCCTCGTCGCCCCAGCTGAGGTTTTGCGCGATAGTGCCTGAAAACAGTACGTTTTTCTGAAGTACCATACCTACGCCGTCGCGCAGTTTCTGAAGCGAATAGTCTTTTACGTTAACGCCGTCGATGAGCACTTCGCCGTCGTCTGCGTCGTAAAGGCGCGGTATCATCGAAACAAGCGTGGTCTTTCCGCAGCCGGTAGAACCGATTATACCGACCGTCTGCCCGCCCTTGATCCTGAAGCTTATATTATCAATAACTGGGTCTTCGCTGGTCTTATAATAACGGAAAGCGACGTTTCTGAATTCGATATCGCCTTTTTCGACGGAAAGTTCGGGGTGGGCGGCGCTGGCGTCGTCGATGTCCGGCGTTTCGTCAAGCACTTCGCGGACGCGCTTTGCCGAAGCGATCGCGCGCGAAGCGAAGATAAACAGCATGGAAAGCATCATAAGGCTTGAGAGTATCTGCGTTATGTAGGTGAGAAACGCCGAAAGGTCGCCGATCTCCATACCGCCGGTCGCGTTGACGGCGGTGTCCATGACCTCCCTGCCGCCGAACCATACGACGGCAAGCGACGCGAGGTTCATAAAGAGCATCATGAGCGGCATCATGGCGATCATGATGTTCATTGCGGAGATTGCGGTGTCTTTCAGATCCCTGTTGGCGCTTGCAAAGGTCTTTTGCTGATAGTCCTCGCGCACGAACGATTTCACGACGCGTATATTGGTGATCGATTCCTGAACGTTGGTATTGAGCTTATCGAGCTTAGTCTGCATCGTGCCGAACTTCGGGAACGCAAAGCGGATCATGATGATGAGCACGATGATCATGAGCGGCATGATCACGACAAGTATGAGCGCAAGCCGGGCGTTCATGATTATCGCCATGATTATTGCGCCGATCATCATGCCGGGCGCGCGCAGGCACATGCGGAGAAGCATGTTGACCATGTTCTGGATCTGCGTAACGTCGTTTGTCAGACGCGTGACGAGAGAGCCGGTCTGAAATTTATCGATGTTGGAAAACGAATATTTCTGAACCTTGTTATAAAGATCCTGCCTGAGGTCAGCGCCGAAGTTGACCGACGCTTTTGCGCCGAAATACGCGCCGCCGACGCCGCCAAGCAGCATAAGAACAGCCGTAAGCACCATGAGCGCCGCCATACCGATGACGTAGCCGACGTTTTGGTGATTGACGCCGTCGTTGATAATGTGTGAATAGAACTTCGGCATAAGGATCTCGCCGATAACTTCTATGATCATGCAAAGCGGACCTAATATGAAATACTTCATATAAGGTTTAACATACTTGAACCATTTCAAATTTCATATCCTCCCTTAAGGTCTTCGTTAAGTTTGCAAAGGTTATCGCGCATTAAAGTCATTGCCTCGGCAAATGTTGTCATCATTTCGTCGCTCATGCCCTCAAACATGCGCATGTCGACGGCGCGGAAGATCTGATGGATCTCTTCGATGGCACTTTTGCCCTTGTCCGTGATCTCGATGCGTGTGATACGTCGGTCGGCGCTGTCGACACAGCGGCGTACGTGACCCGATTCCTCAAGACGCCTCATGATCTTCGCCACCGCGGCCGGAGAGACGTTCATCTCGCAGGCAAGCGCGTTCTGGTTTGAGCCGGACGGCATTTTCATTATGCACATGAGCGCCATGTGCTGACTGCGGTGCAGTCCGGTCGCGGCAGACACGCGGTCGAATGTCGTTTTGTGCAGACGGTCGAGCGAAATAAAGCTTTGAATAGCTTGTTCGCGCGTGGCTTTCATAAATATGCTCCTTTCTGCTGAAAATACTTAACCTATTAAAAATTAACGAGTTAATTATATTCACGCGCTAAAGCGATATCCATCGCATAAAGTTAAACAAGTGTGAACTTTTTTTGTTTTTGATGGGCGACAACGCGCCTGCGGCGCAAGGGAATAGGGAATGGTGAATAACGAAGAGGTTAGGTGCGCCTGCGGCGCGGAATTTATTATATAGGATGCCTAGTTTTCTCCGGCTGTCGGAAGGAAAAGGGGGATTTTTCAGTCATCTTCATATGCGGATGATCTCTAAA
>CAZVSW010000150.1:0-4438 GCA_964630005.1 uncultured Ruminococcus sp.
GGCATATATAGCAAAGCAGGGGAATGTGCAAAATGAGGAAATCGGTATTCCCAGGGAGGAAATACAGCAGAAAATAAAGGCGTATTTGGAGCAGTGCCAAAATAGCAACAGATTGATAGAGCAGAGTGATAGAAGCGGCTGTCAGGTATTTATTCAGGATGCCAAAAGGGAGATGCAGGATTATGCAAATGTGGATCCTAATTTCGAAGAAGTCACGAATGAAGGAAGGTTTTGCGAGGCTTTTTACCGGATTGGGCAGAAATATGCACAGCAGACAAATCAAAGGCTGAACCAATATGCAGAGTCAGCCGGCAGAAATTACCATAACATGATGGATAATATCCGAAAAATGCTCCAAGCCTCAGAGTCGGAGGAAGTGACACAGAGGGACTTTTACCAGAAATGGGATAATCATCATGAGATTGTTAAAAAGGGATGTGAAGAAAAAATCTGCCAGAAAAATGGCGGCGAGGAGGAAATCTCGGGTTTTGCGCAGGAGCATGTTGGAGAGGTTGCTCAAATTATCAAAAAGCAGGACAAGAGGCGAAGGATGAAAAAGCTTATGCCGCTGTTGAAGCGTACGACACGGAAAGCATAAAAACAGAAGCAGATGAGCTTGAACTCAGCCGAAAGATCGACGCTTTCGCCTCTGAAGACGAAACCGCGACTGACCAAAATAATGAAAACGAGGATAATACAAATGAACCTTCTTGACGGAAAACTCACTGCGGCAAAGGTAAAAACCGAGATCGCCGCAAAAATCATAAACGATAAAGCGCTCGGCAAACGCGCTCCCGGCCTTGCCGTTATACTTGTCGGCGAAAATCCCGCTTCGCAGGTCTATGTCAGAAACAAGATAAAGGACTGCGAGGAGACCGGCATCATCTCAAAGCCGTTCATACTCCCTGAAACCACCACCGAAGAACAGCTTATCGGCATTATTAACGACCTTAACGCCGACGACACCGTCGACGGCATCCTTGTCCAGCTGCCGCTTCCCAAGGGACTTGACGAGCGCAAGGTCATTGAAACGATATCTCCCGAAAAGGACGTTGACGCGTTCCATCCGTCAAATGTAGGACGTATCACGCTTGGTCTTGAAGGCTTCGCGCCCTGCACTCCTGCCGGAGTTATGCGCCTGCTTTCCGAATATAATATTGAAATCTCGGGTAAAAACTGCGTCGTAGTCGGCCGCAGCAATATTGTCGGCAAGCCCATGGCACTGCTTTTGCTCGCTAAAAACGGCACTGTAACCATATGCCACTCCAAAACAGCCGATCTTGCCGCAGTTACAAGAAATGCGGACATATTGGTCGTTGCGGTAGGAAAAGCAAAAATGATCACCGGAGATATGATCAAAGACGGTGCGGTAGTTGTCGATGTCGGCATGAATAGGGTCGACGGCAAGCTTTGCGGCGACGTAGATTTCGAAAGCTGCAAGGATAAATCGTCGTTCATCACGCCCGTTCCCGGCGGCGTAGGTCCTATGACAAGAGCCATGCTCATGCAAAACACCTATACAGCATATTCGATGACGAAATAAGTTTTTCGCCATAAATTGCACGTTTCTACCGACAAAAGCAGGAACACATACGCAAAAATAAAAATCAACAACTCGCAGCGCAATATATTTCGGAGTTGCATGGTGGTGAATCTATATGAAGCATTTCATAAAACTATCTATCGCCGTAATTAGCATTATGTTAGTCCTTTCGTCTTGAATTTCTGCCTATACGGATATTGATACGGCTTCAATGATGACAAATTCGGCGGCTGATCATATAAGCGATACGAATTCTACAGAAACATCATCAGACTTGCCGAATAATCATACAAGTGACGCGAATTCTACAGAAACATCATCAGACTTGCCGAATGATCATACAAGTGACGCGAATTCTTCAGAAATATCATCTGACATTGAAGATGAAGGCATTCTTCTTGAAGAATTCGACGATGAACTCTACTTTAAGTTCATTATGCAATTCGACTTTGACGACGCAGATTTTAGCTTTTTCCCATCGGAAGACTGGGAAAGAGGAAAACGATCATATCACGCCTACGGAATGATTAACGGGTACACGCTATTCACCATAATGCCGGTTGTGTTCTATGACCAAGCTTTTGGACAATACGAAGTTAACAGCTATCTTTTCCGATCCTACATGACGAGAAGTGGCGGCTCAATAGTTATGCTCTATCTGTACAAGGACGGCGAATTCTTCACGTTTGAATACGGCTGCGAAAACGGACTCATTGACCCGACAGAAGCGTGCGAAGCATTGACGGCAAACCCCGGCAAGGGACTCATTATATGTATAACAGAATGAAACATAGCAAGTTTTTAAACTGTAGCCGAATGCCGGATTCAAAACGGGGTCATTTTAAGCTCATGAGATGTGGCTATAGCGATAAATTTTCGATGCTTTTGTAAAAAAATCACAATTTTACAAGAATAAGGCGTAGCGGAAGCTGCGCCTTTTCTGTTGTCTTTCGCTAAGCTTGATATAAATATATCATGATTCTTATTGTTTCTTCGCTTTTGGTATGATATAATTACGATAAACAGTAATATAGCGGAGCGTTATTATATGGATAGAAAACATTACATAGACAATCTAAGATGGATCTGTATTCTTCTGCTGATTCCTTTTCACTGCGCAATGGCGTACAACAGCTGGGGAGAGGGTAATTATATTATTTTGGGCTCTAATAAAATTATCAGCTCTTTTTTAGGCGCAATATGGCCGTGGTTTATGTCGCTTTTATTTCTATTGGCAGGTATAAGCGCACGGCTCTCTCTTGCTAAGCGTTCAAAAAAACAGTTCATTGTGAATCGGGTATCGAAATTATTTGTGCCTTTCGTTTTCGGAACGCTTTTTATCGCTCCAATGCTTTCTTATATGGCGGATAAAATCAACTACGGCTATGACGGCAATTTTTTCAAGCATTATTATGTTTTCTTTACAAAGTGGACGGACATTTCAGGTTACGACGGCGGATTCACGATCGCCCATTTTTGGTTTTTGCTTTGGCTTTTTATTGTCTGTTTGATTGGATGTTCAGCCGATCTACTGTCAGAAAAATGTATTGCCCGATCAAACGCCGAAAAAATGCCGTTATGGGGGTTGATCTCACTCATTCTGCTTGCCTTTGCCGCATATCCGTTGCAAGTAGCAGGTAAATGTCTTTTGACCTATTTGTTACTGTATCTTTTAGGGTTTTATGTTTTCGATAAGGAAAACAATATAGCCAGGCTTTCAAAATTCAAATGGCATTTTCTCATCGTTTCTCTGATCTTTACTGCATTAAGCGTGTGGCTGTTTATATGGTCGGATTACAACCTTGCGGCATTGAACTCAGTTATAACTCTTATTGCAGGCGGATTAGGCATATTGGCTATGATATCGATGGGCTATTCATTTGCGAACAAAGCAAACAAAATAACGCGGTATCTGTCATCAATATCATTCCCCATCTATGTTGTACATTTTGTTTGGGTGGTTGCCTTTGAATATTGGTTCTCGCTTGTAACCGACAGTACTGTTGTCGTGTTTTTTCTTTCAATTCTGTGCTCGTTTTTGGCAACGCTGATGACAAGTACCGCAATAAAACACTGCCCTGTTTTGAATCTGGCATTCGGCTACAGTTTTAAAAAAAGAAGCTGAAACTGAATTTTCAGTTTAATATATTTTGGCATAAAAATTGCCGCCCACACCCGTGAGCGGCAAAATTTTTGCTTTATAGGTTTTATAACCGATACCGATTAATAAGCGATACCCTGTGCGATCATAGCGTCAGCAACCTTAAGGAAGCCTGCGATATTAGCGCCGGCAACAAGGTTACCCTCGTGACCGAAGTCCTTGGAAGCGTTATAAGCGTTGTGGAAGATATTGACCATGATGCCCTTGAGCTTAGCGTCAACTTCTTCAAATGTCCAGCTATAGCGCATGGAGTTCTGGCTCATTTCGAGACCGCTGGTAGCAACGCCGCCTGCGTTTGCAGCCTTTGCCGGTCCAAAGAGAACGCCTGCGTTCTGGAATACGGCAACTGCTTCGGGAGTGGAGGGCATATTAGCGCCTTCTGCAACAGCGATCACGCCGTTTGCAACAAGGGTCTTTGCGCTTTCTTCGTCAAGCTCGTTCTGAGTAGCGCAAGGAAGTGCAACGTCGCACTTGATAGTCCAGATGCCGTGGCAGCCTTCGGTATAGACCGAGCCGGGAACGCGCTCTGCGTATTCCTTGATTCTGCCGCGTTCAACTTCTTTGATCTGCTTAACAACGTCAAGCTTGATGCCGTCTTTATCATAGATATAGCCGTTACTGTCGCTGAGAGCAACAACGTTTGCACCGAGGGTCTGAGCCTTCTGGCAAGCGTAGATAGCAACGTTACCGGAGCCGGAGATGACAACGGTCTTGCCCTTAACGCTGTCTTTCTT
>CAZVSW010000151.1:0-4337 GCA_964630005.1 uncultured Ruminococcus sp.
AGCGTAATAAGACTTATGTTGCTCTGTGGTTTACAAAATCGAAGTTTGATTCCCAGGAGCTCAAGTGGGATAGTCCTTGGGGCGTAGGATATCCGGGCTGGCATATCGAATGCTCTGCAATAAGCCTTAAGTATCTCGGCGAATATCTCGATATACATTGCGGCGGTATTGATAACGCCTTCCCGCATCATACAAATGAGATCGCGCAGAGCGAAGCTTACCTCGGTCATCCTTGGTGCCGTTTTTGGTTTCACATCCTTCACCTGAATACCAACAGCGGAAAGATGAGCAAATCCAAAGGCGAATTCCTTACCGTATCGCTCCTTGAAGAAAAAGGATATAAGCCGATCTGGTATCGCTTTTTCTGCCTCCAGTCGCACTATAGAAAGGCTCTCGTCTTTTCCTATGACGCGCTGGATAACGCCGCAGTCGCTTATAAAAAGCTTGTGGCAAAGATCGCGTCGCTCGGAACTGACGGCGATATCGACGCCGGGGCATGCGAAGCGCTCGAAAAGGTTTTTGATGACGCGCTCGGAAACGATATCAATACATCTCTCGCCATTACTGCGCTCTATGACGTTATTAAATATAATACCAATGACGCGACTAAACGCTTTTTGATAGGTAAGTTTGACGAGGTGCTTTCTCTTGATCTTATCAAAGAAGCAGAACTCATTAATTCAGAAGCCGCTAACAAGGCGGCTGATCCTGAAGAGGAAGAGATAAACGAACTGCTCGCTAAACGCGCCGAGGCAAAGAAAAACCGCGATTTCAAGCTTGCCGACGAGATAAGAGACGGTCTTTCCAAGCGCGGAATCGTCATTGAGGACACTCCTTCCGGGGCAAAGTGGAGGAGAGCGTGAACGCGCCGTATTCTTCGTATAACCCGTTGGTTCTTGCCTATATGGGCGATTCGTATTACGAAACTCTCGTTCGCTGCTATCTCATTGGGAGCGGTGATTGCTTACCGGCGGAGCTTAATAAGGCCGCAAGGCTGTATGTTACGGCGTCTGCGCAAAGCAAAGCCGTCAATGCGGTTCTTCCGCTTCTGACCGAATCCGAAACATCTGTTTATAAAGCCGGAAGGAATGCCAAAAGCTCTCATTCGTCAAAGTCGGCTGAAATAGGTGATTACAGAAGAGCCACGGGGCTTGAAACCCTTTTCGGATGGCTTTATATTTCCGGCGATACAAAACGCGCTGAGGAGCTGTTTTTTGCAATTACCTCTTCGATGGAGCAATGCGATGAGCAATAACACCGGCGCAGCATAGGAGCAATTTTATGAACGATCTTACCGAGAGAGAAAAGCAAATATTTCACTATATATCGGCTTGTATGAAAGAGAATGGATATGCGCCGTCGGTCAGGGACATTTGCGCGGCGCTGCAGATACATTCCACCTCGACGGTTCATCAGTATCTTCGCCGTCTTGATGCAAAAGGATATATACACAGAGACGTCGGCAAAAGCCGCGCGGTCTCTATTCAACCTACCGAGCAAGAGCCCGAAAATATGTTGCGAGTGCCGATCCTTGGTAAGGTTACTGCCGGTAAGCCGATTACTGCCGTGCAGAATTTTGACGGATATGTGGATTTTCCTGCAAGCATGGTTCATGGCAGTAAACAGCTTTTTGCGCTTAAGGTCTATGGCGAAAGTATGCAGGAGGCCGGGATCATGGACGGCGACATAGTCGTGGTAGAAGGTCGCTCCTATGCCGATAACGGCGACATAGTTGTTGCAATGATCGAGGATGAAGCCACGGTGAAAAGATACTTCCGCGAAAGCGGGCGTATCCGCCTCCAACCGGAAAATTCCTCGATGCAACCGATATATGCGACAGATGTGTCTATTCTCGGCAAAGTAATCGCAAATTTTCGGTTTTATTGACGAAAAATATTTTTGAAAATGTATTGACAAACCACCTGCTTTGTGATATACTATTCAGGCGGTTTGGAAATGATCCATTAGCTCAGCTGGTAGAGCACATGACTTTTAATCATGGTGTCCGGAGTTCGATTCTCCGATGGATCACCACTATTGAATGAATAATGAATGTCTTATTTGCTGTTCATTATTCATTTTTTATTAGATTCAGAAAGAGCGTGAGTACCCATGTTGGAAAAGTTCCTCCCTCGTACGGAATTCGATTCATACGAGGATCTTAAGAAAAATTATAAGGTGATTTGCCCCGATAATTTCAATTTCGGTTACGACGTAGTTGACGCCTGGGCAGAGATAGAACCTGAAAAAAAAGCGCTTCTTTACTGTGACGATAACGGCGCAAGAGATTATTATACTTTCGCCGATATAAAACGCCTCAGCAATCAGTGTGCAAATTATTTTATGTCCCTTGGCATCAAAAAGGGTGACAAGGTCATGTTTATGCTTAAACAGCGTATGGAGGTATGGGTCGTATTTGTTGCCCTTCACAAGATCGGCGCGATAGGTATCCCTGCTACATATCAGCTCACACCTAAAGATATAGTCTATCGTGCAAACAGCGCGGAAGTTAAGCTTATCTGCTCGGTCGATGACGAAGAGCTTGTTTCTTATATTCAGTCGTCGCTCCCGAATTGCAAAACCGTTCAGAACGTCGCTATAGTCGGTAGTAATATCCCTGAAGGCTGGCTCGATCTTCGCGCAGGCATCGCTTCATCGTCTGATGCGCTTGAGCGTATTCCCAATGAATCGACAGATCCGATGCTGATATATTTTTCGTCCGGTACTACCGGAATGCCGAAAATGATCCTGCATGATTACTCCTATCCTCTCGGACATATAATTACCGCGAAATACTGGCAGCACGTTGTTGAAAACGGTCTTCATCTCACAATGGCAGATAGCGGATGGGCTAAGTTTGCATGGGGCAAGATATACGGACAGTGGATCTGCGGCGCTACGCTCGTTGCTTATGATAACGAGAAGTTTAACGCGCATAATACCCTGACCCTGCTTCAGGAAATCAAGCTTACTACATTCTGCGCTCCGCCTACGATTTTCAGATTCCTTATAAAAGAGGATATATCAAAATACGACCTTTCTTCGATAAAGCATTGCTCCATTGCGGGCGAACCCCTCAACCCCGAGGTATTTTATAAATTCCGCGAGCTTACCGGTCTTACACTGACCGAAGGCTTCGGACAGAGCGAAACCCCCGTTATTCTCGCAAACTTTGATGGCTTTGAAATTAAACCCGGTTCCACCGGTAAGCCGTCTCCCGATTATGACGTTGATATAGTCGATGAAAACGGCAACAGCTGTGAAGACGGCGTTGTCGGCAATATCGTCGTGCGTAATCTGTCTTCGCATCGTCCTTACGGGCTTGTTAAAGAGTATATCGGTGACGCGGACGCGAACGCACGCGCTTTCCATGACGATTTTTATAGTACAGGCGACATGGCTTGGCGCGACAGCGACGGTTACTATTGGTTTGTCGGTCGTAATGACGACGTTATAAAATGCAGCGGCTACCGTATCGGACCGTTTGAGGTCGAAAGCGCTATTATGACGCATCCTTCAGTTTTGGAATGCGCCGTAACTGCCGCGCCCGATCCAGTAAGAGGACAAGTTGTTAAAGCAACTATCGTTCTCGCCAAAGGATATACCGCGAGCGAAGAGCTTAAAAAAGAGATACAGAATCACGTAAAAAAAGTAACCGCACCTTATAAATATCCGCGTATCGTTGATTTTGTTGATGCGCTCCCCAAGACAACGAGCGGAAAGATCATGCGTGCAAGTATTCGTAAAGACGAAGCGAAAAAATGAAACGCTCTTTAAGATATAATATCATTTGTGCAGTATCTTCGGCAATAGCAGCAGCACTTTTTCAAGTGCTGTTTTGCTTCGCGGATTCGATGCTTGTACAAATGATATTGATCATTGTAACGTCTGCGCTTTTTCTCCTGCCGTTCGTATATAACCTGAGAATTATCAGGGGATTTCAGATAGACCGCGTCAGTAGATTCGTTCTTTGCGATTTGGTTTTTGTCATCATCCCGGCGGTCGTGGTATCTGTTGTTGCAGAGGCACTTCTTGCTCCGGTTTCAGAAGTCAGACTCGCTGACGGCATAGGCAGTCTTATCTTGATAGGACTCTTGCTGCTCGAAGCAGTTGTGTTTTGGACTTTATATTTCATATTTGATAGGATCAGCTGATTTGATTGATATATATGCTGATATCCGCCCTTAGCTCAGTGGATTAGAGTGCCGGATTCCGATTCCGTAGGTCGTGGGTTCAAATCCCCCAGGGCGGGCCAGAAAAAACCTCGTCCATGACGAGGTTTTTTTAATGAAATTTGCCATTCGGGCAAGTGAAATAGCTTAGCTATGAAATATTTG
>CAZVSW010000152.1:0-4275 GCA_964630005.1 uncultured Ruminococcus sp.
TCAGGGAGACAACAGCCTTCGGCTGATTTTCTCCCCGAACCCCTCTTTCTCTTACAGATTACTTGTCTTCGCTTTGAAACATCCTTTCGGGTTGTCGTTTCCGTGATTTTATTATAGCCAGCCGTGCTTGGGTTTAACATTAAAATGCTCGGCGGTAGCTTTAAGCTGTTCGTCGGTGATCTCGCTCAGTATGGGCAGGGAAGCGGTCCTGATATATATTTCCGCTGCTTTTTCAGCGCACTCCAAAAGCCCGAACGCATCATCAAGGCTGTTTCCGGTGCCGAATATTCCGTGATGTGCCCAAACGACCAGGCGAAAATGCTTCATTTTTTCTGATGTGGCAATTCCGATCGTATCGCATCCGAACAGCATCCATGGAAGTACGCCTATACCGTCGGGAAACACCATAATGCATTCGGTGTGTCTCTTCCAGAGGGTGCGTGTGAATTCTCTGTCGGAAAGCGGATGAATGAATGTCATGGCGATCAGATTTGTCGGATGTGCATGCATCACCACTTTGTGTTCGGCGTTCTGGCTGAGACGCACTATATGGGTCAAAACGTGCGACGAAAGCTCGCTTGTGGGCATTCCGCCGTTTTCCAGCCCCCACAGTATCTCAGCGTGTCTGCCGTCATCGCTGAAGCGTATTATTCCAAGAGCTTTTTCGGGAAAAGCACTGATGTTTCTGAAATAATGACCGGTTGCTGTAACGAGCATCAGCTTCCCCGCAAGAAGAGATGCGTCGAAGCTGAGCGTGATTGTCCTGCCGGCGGATTTTTCTATATATGGAAGCGCATCGCTTTCGTCAAGCAGAATGCTGATATTACCGCCGTTTCGTTCGTCCCAGCCCATGCGGTACATGTTGTCGGTTATGCGGCAAAGCTCGTTTACGATCGGTATCTGTTTTGCGCCGTTATTTTGCATGGCGGCACTCGCTTTCGAATTTTCTGATATCCTTAAGCCACGAAGAGGGGACGTTGTTCTGAGCCAAAAGCTGTTCCCATATCTGCTTGAAAGGATATGCTTCGAGCTCCTCGCTGATCACATATAGCGACATTCTGTCATCCGAAGCTTCAAGCTTTTTCAGCGCGCTTGCGGGTTCAAGCATGGCTTTGAGCAGCGCTTTTAATACCGTGCGCGAAAGCGCCGTCCATGCTGCGGCTGCGCCTTCGGAAAAATCCTCGGGGGATATCGTGATGTGGGTGCGACCTAAAAGCGAAGACCTGACCAAGGTGCGCGCTATATCATCGGCATACTGACCGTTTCTGAAGACAATGGAGATCTCATCTGTAAAAAGCATCAGTGACGGGATGCGGCTGACTGCGTCTTTGTCAGCCGTGATCGATATCGCCTTGTTATTCTTCAATGCGTATGTCAAAAGCAGATCGCTGTTACCGTTTTCCGCGGCGAGTACATCGAGTATATATGCCGGCGGAATTGAGTCTGAAAACAAAGTGTCAAGAGAGGAGCAGATGTTTGCGGCTGACGACAGCGGATTGACTGCGCGTCCGTCGAAGTTTTTGAAAATATATGTAGAGATCGTTTTTACAGAAAGCGCTTGTCCGAAGTATTCGCCGAGCTTGCGGTATCTGATGGCGTCGGCAATACCGTTTTGCGCGGTCAGGCAAGGGATGCGCAGATCAATTCCGGAATTATTTCGGCGAGCCCAATCGACCCATTCCTGAAAGCTTCTCGGCTCAAATCCTCCGTCGCTTGCGTGGCAGGGAGACAGCGATATCTTTTTTCCTGCCGGGATGTGCATAAACGCTTTGCTGAGCGCCTTTTTCAGATAGCCGGCATCAATATCGGGGCATGAGAGGGAAAGTCTTATATGTGAAATGTGATTTATTACAGAGTCGGTGTCAATACCGAGTATGCGGTATTTATCACGAGCGAGCTCATACGGTGTCGGTGCGTTGTTCATAGGTGTACCTCGCTATCTATTTTATAAAAATAGTATATCATGGAGCGAGCCGTTTTTCAAGCGGGATTCGAGCGCTTTTTATGAAAAATCCGCATCTTTGCAGATGCGGAAAGATCATACCGGCTATTTTATGACAGCTATTTTTTCATTTTATACGCAAAAACGAATGACGCCAGGACAAACAGCGGCAGCGAATAACCGATCACTGTTAAAGTATGCGAGAAGACGCAGTCTATGTCTGCGCTGCTGTCAAGCAGCAGCTTTTGAAGCTCTACTGCGTGGACAAACGGAAGAGCATGTGCGATTTTTTCAAAGATACCGCCTACGAGGTCGAGGTCAAACCATATACCCGAAAGCCACGCCGTGATATTTGTAAGCAGCGCGCCGCAGATCCCGCCTACCTGATTTACCGAAAGCAGTGTGCCGCAGATAACACCGATCGAAATGAATAGCGGTGCGACAATGATGGACGAAAGCATACTGTAAATTACGTTTGGGCTAAATTCGAGCCCGACAGTAAATCCGGCAAGGTAGCAAATGACAGTTTGCAAAAATGCAAGCGGAAGCATGGGAAGGGTATAGCCGCATATATAATCGAACGGCGTCATCGGCGTAGTATAAAGCCGTTGAAGCAAAGCACCTGAGCGATCTCTTGCAATGAGCATTGCCGCAAACAGGGAGATGAACGACATGCCGAATACGGAAATTCCGGGAGTCAGCCTTTCGGGTGTAAACATTTCCACAGGAATCTTCTTTTGAATTGCGCTCATCAGGAATAACAGAACAAGCGGAAATCCAAGTCCGAATATAATAGTAAGCGGGTCGCGCAGTATCTCTTTTACATTCCTTTTCATAAAGGCACGCATTCTCATGTCGGTTCACCTTCCTTTACAAGATTAATAAATGCTTTTTCAAGGGTATCGGCGTTATTGGTGCGCATAAACTCTTCCGGTGTTCCGGTCGCAATAAGTTCTCCGCGCTTCATTATGCCGACTCTATCCGAGAGGGCTTGCGCTTCCTCCATGTAGTGCGTGGTAAGAATAACCGTAATGCTTCCTTTGAGCAGACGTATAACGTCCCAAAGCTCGCTTCTCGCCAATACGTCAAGTCCGAGTGTAGGCTCGTCAAGAAAGAGTATTTTGGGGCTTGAAATCAAGGCCATGGCGATCGAAAGTCTGCGCTGCCAACCGCCTGAGAGGGTCTTGGCGCGTTTGCCGAAAGCTTCGCCAAGATGAAGCCACTCTGTAAGCTCTTCTATCCGTGAAGCCGTTTGTTGTTTGGAAAGTCCCTGAACTCCTGCCATGAGAATCAGATTTTCCTTCACGGAAAGATTCGGAGCGACGGCTGTCTCCTGCGGTGAAACCGCAATATATTCTTTTACTTCGCTCGGAGTGCTGATAATGCTTTTGCCAAGCAGAAGTGCTTCTCCCGAGGTGGGACGTATAAGTCCGCAGAGCATTTTGATAGTGGTGGTCTTTCCCGCGCCGTTGATACCGAGCAGAGAGAACAGCTCGCCTTCGTGAACGCAAAGATCAAGTTTTTTGACAGCACATACATCTTTGTACTTTTTTGTAAGTCCGTGTGTTAAAATTGCTTCGCTCATTGTGTATCTCCGTTTTCTTTGAATCTTGCAAGCAGTCCATAGAATGCATCGCTGAGAATCTTGTTTATAAGCGCGTCGTCTAAGCTAAGATATCCGGTGGCGATCATGGAGGCGATACCGTGTACGACGATCCAGTTTTCCAAATGAAACTCAATCGCCTTTTCTTCTGAAAAGCCGGTCCTGCGTTGAATAACGGCGATGACGTCGCGGTTATCTTCAGCAAACGAGCTTTTATATTCTTCGTCGGTTCGGTCTCGCATAAACAGCCAGCGGAAGAGATGCCGCTCTTCCTTTGCGAAACTGATATACGCCAGTCCGGAGGATTTATACGGCGGTGTATCTTCTGACGATAAAGCGTCTGCAATCCGCTTTTTATACAGCTCGAATGCGGCTGCCATAACGTCGTTTTTTAATTCATCCATAGAGTTAAACTGATTGAAGATGGGTTGTGTGGAACAGCCGATGCTTTTGGCTATATTGCGTGCGCAAAGAGAGTCTGCTCCGCTTTTTCGAACTATATCAAGCGAAGCCGAAATGATAGTTTCTTTTGTGGTCTTTATTTTGGGCGGCATAGTTACCTCTTTAAAATAACTGGTGTTATGTATCACGTGTTATTATATACTCTGGCGCGTTAAATGTCAAGAGATATTAGAAAAAAATCACCGCAAATTTTTGAAATTTACGGTGATAGATTTCAGACTGAAGACAAAGTCATATGTAAGCGAAAGAGGGGTTCGGGGAGAAAATC
>CAZVSW010000153.1:0-4229 GCA_964630005.1 uncultured Ruminococcus sp.
TCAGTTTTCATTGTCCGCTCGCTGTCTCTCTCAGACAGCTTTGCTATTATAACACGTTACATCCAGTTTGTCAACACCTTTTTTAAAAAAAATCAAAAAATCTTTAAAAAAGCTGTTTTGCCTTGGAATGACTGGAAATTTTTCTTATCAGGATCTATTTTCAGCAGATCCAGATCAAACTTTTTGCAACTTCCGTCCGCTTTGACGGCGCCCTTAAGCGAGCAGACGCACGCATCAAGTCCGTCAAGGCGCTGCGAGTAAACGCAGTTAATACAGATAGCCTCTTCTTCAAAGCCGGGCTTATTCTTTTTCAAAAGCGTCCCTCCCACGTCAAAAATGTTGATGCTGTATTATAGCACATTTTAACGGCTTTTGTCAATAGACGAGTTTTGCCGCAACAGCGGCCATGCCGCCCATGAGGAGCGACTGAAGAAGCTTTGAAATTATATAGTATTTCATGTGGAGCTTGCCTGCGCCCACGGCACATATCTGCAACATTACGCAAAAGCCCGACCAGCCAATAAATACTGCGATAAATATAAAATCGAGCTTGCCGGGAAGAAGAGCCGCGCCGGCGATCCCGCCCGAAAATTCCAAAATCCCGCTCAAAATTATATAAGAAGCATCGCCTTCGTTCAAGACGAGCGAAAGCGCCGAGGAAAAGCATGCGAACGCGATTATTGAGCCGCAAACCGCCGCCATGCTTTTCACCGCTCCGCGAAGGGCTTCGGCAAACGATATCTCATCCTGCGGAGGCAGAGTACAGCTTGTATCGGGACGTATGGCGTGTTTCATCACGACTGAGCAGAGAAGTGCCGAAATAATTTCCATAATGACAAGCACAACGCCGAGCCTGATGCTTTTCAGCGCGCCTGCGCCGGCGAAGCTTATAACGAATGATATCCCTGCATTGTTGGAAAACGAGTTGATGTAGTCGGCATATTTCTGCCCCGCCCCGTTATTTTTGAGCCTGACGGCTATGTCAGCGCCGACCGGAAACCCGCAGAGGATTCCGCCTATAAGCGCCGCCGCTTCGGTATGTCTGCCGCCCATGGCGTTTATGACGCGCGGAAACAGATACGATGCGAGCGCCATGTTAACGAAAAGCGACGGTACGATGACCGTAAGGCAAAAAGCAAGCGATTCCGCCGCTTTTGCGGTCACGGCAGACGGGCGCGCAAGCACATATACGAACAGCGCCAATGCGGTAATTGTGGAAGCAATGCCACGATATTTTTTCAAATCAGTCATTTTATCACCCGTTCAATTATATTTTCATAACGGGTGATTGTATGATAATTGAAAAAACTTATGTGGAAATCAGGGGAAGAAATTCGTTCCTTCTCGAAGGTCTTGAACGCATAACCGAGTACGGCGACAGCCGCATCGCCGTGCGCTGCGGCGATTACAGCGTTGCGGTAAACGGAAGCGGACTTACGCTGGCTTATCTGTCAGACAACAGAATCTCAGTCGAAGGGAGAATTGACACAGTTGAATACACCGAAAAACAGCATTCAAAAAGCCGTTAACCGTTTTTTTGGCTATATATATCTGAAGGCATACCGAGCTGACACGATAAGACTTTTAAACCTGCTCAGAAACAAAGGAGTAAGCTTCTGGGGCTTTTGCTCCACAGACAGGGAATGTTTTTTCAAGATAAGTCTGTTCGGCTGTGAGGAGGTGCTCGAATACGCAAAAGAAGCGAACATCGAGCTTACCGTGGAACGGCGCGTAGGACTGCCGTTTATTCTTCACAGATACAAAAACAGGATCGGGCTTGCGGTCGGGGGCTTGATAGCGATGGCAATGGTATTTTCGTCAATATTCTTCGTGTGGGACATTGAGATAACGGGGAACAACCTCATATCAAAAGAGCGCATTCTTTCGGTGTTGAAAAAGAACGGACTGTCGGTTGGAACTTACCTCCCCGGTCTTTCGACGCACGCGGTGGAGGAGCGCACGATACTGTCGCTCCCGGAGCTGTCGTCAGCCGCTATAGTTATAAACGGAACGCACATCACATGCGATGTAATCGAGCGTGAGCGACCGCCCGAACCCGAAACTGAGCTCGGCGACGGGATATCCTCGCTTTACGCTTCAAAGGACGGGATCATTGTAAACGTCGTTGCGGAATCGGGGAAAGCCGTCGTCCATCCCGGAGATGTAGTAGAAGCGGGCGATCTGATCGTAAGCGGGATCTACGACGGCTTCACCGGGCTCAGGATCGCCGTACGTTCAAAAGCCACGGTTCTTGCAAGAACATACCGTTCGTTTGCGGTATCTATACCTCTTGAACAGCAAAAAAGAGGGTTTACCGGGCATGACGTAAAAAGAACCACGGTGAGCGTACTCGGTCATCCGTTTGAGCTGTATTTCGGTTCGATGATACCTTACGACAACTTCATCGCCGAAAGCACGACCGAAAAGCTCACTCTCTTCGGGTTTATAAAGACCCCGATAGAGGTGACTACTCTTGTTGCCAGAGAATGCCGCACGGAACGGACAAAGATCTCAAAAGAAGAAGCGGAACAACGCGCGATCGCCGCCTTCAATCTGCATTTGGACGAGATAGAAGACGGCGAAGTGCTTGAGAAAAGTTATTCGTGTTTTTATGATGAAGAAGCCGACTGCGTGACGCTTACCGGTCAGATCGTCGTGCTGGAAAACATTGCCGAGGAGCGTATGCTTCAGATATCGGAAAGCCCCTGAATGGCTCTGATAAATGCTTCTATTCCCTCTGTAATCTCCTTTTCGGCAAGATATTCGTCGACGTCATGGCAATCGCCCTTGCCCTCTCCGAGAAGACCGAGATAGCGTTTCTGGCTCGGACCGAACACAACGGTATTTTCAAGTCCGCGCGCATAAGTGCCGCCGCCCATGGTATAAGGCTGCTGTTTTGTTCCGGTCACGCCCTCAATAGCATTCAGAAGCGCTTTAATCTCGGGGCTGTCGGGGCTTTTGAAATACCCTTCCGCGTGAGACGAGCCGCGGTTGCTTTCGACGATCTCAAAGCCGTGTTCTGCCGCCGTTTTGATAACTCCTTCAAAGACCTGCTCATAGGTCTTCGACATCGGGAAGCGGACGTTATACTGCATATAGATCTTGCCGTCAGCAAGCTCCAAAACGCCGCCGACGCAGGTAAGATAGCCGAAATATTCGTCAGAAAAGCCGATTCCGAAGGTTTTTCCGAGATATTCGCCCTCCGAATCGCGTATGAACTCAAACGCCGCCTTGTCGGCTTCGTTTATAAGACCGTTTTTCAAAAGATAATCGGCAAGCAGCCATACTGCGTTCACACCGTGCTCAGGGGTCGAAGCGTGCGCAGTAACGCCGACGGCGGTGATCTCGGTCTTTCCTTCCGAGCTGTGCACGGTAATGCGGTCTGCTTCGGGGCAGTTTGCGGAGGTGTTCAGAACAATATGCGCCTCGCCGGGGACAGCGTTTGAAACACTGCCGCCGTGAAGGCTGATTATCGATTCATGCGCGCCGCCGAGACAAAGCTTGAACGACATTATTCCCTTTTCGCCGATGCATACCGGGAAGGTGCTGTCCGGGGTAAAAGAAAACCACGGCGCTTTGCGTACAGTTTTGAAATATTCAAGATCGGAGCTGCCTACTTCCTCGTCGCAGCCGAGTATAAGACGTATTGCAAACGGAAGCTTAATGCCGTTTTCTTTAAAATAGCGCATGGCGTAAAGCCCCATAAGCGCCGGTCCTTTATCGTCGCGCACGCCTCTGCCGATCCAGCACCCGCCGCGCTTTGTCAGCTTGAACGGACTTTCGGTGCTCCAACCGTTTCCGGCGGGAACAACGTCAAGATGAGCCACGATGCCGACCTCTTTTTCGCCGCTGCCGTAAATTACGCTTCCGCAATGATAATCGTGATTTTCCGTGACAAAGCCATAGCCTTCTGCAAGCGCCAGCATGGTGTCGAGCGCTTTCGCACTGCCTTTGCCGTACGGATAAATGCCGTCGGCGTCGCCGGCGACAGATTCCACTGCGATGAGGGCGCTCAGATCCTTTTCAAATTCGTCGGCTGTGTTTTTGATAAACTCTTTAATATTCATAGTAAAACCTCGATTATAATTTGATCTCCATCATATGAGACATCGGACTCATGCCGAGACTTTTATAAAACTCCATTGCAGAACCCGGAAATTCCCAGACATTGAGAGTCACGTTATAGCATCCGCGCTGTTTCGCAACGGCAAACGCTTCTTCCATCAGAC
>CAZVSW010000154.1:0-4203 GCA_964630005.1 uncultured Ruminococcus sp.
CGAGCCCTCGCGCCGAGGGGAGCGTTCAAAAGCGTAGCTTTTGTGGAGCGGCGATGGGCGCGAGAAGAGGAAAAGTGGTTCGCGGAGAAAAACGTAGTTTGTCTTCGCGTTGAGAAATCGGGCGTAGCCCGCATTTCACAGACAGATTGCGCGAAATCTGCACACAATCCTTTTTTGTACAAAGCGAGCAATCTGTGTTGCTACGCAACATGAAGCGCTTATTCAAATTCGCGCAATCTATTTTTTCTCACAAATTTATTTTGTTTTGTGCTTGACAAAGCGGCACTGTTGAGTTATAATTTATCACGTTATCATGCTAACGCGCTAAAGCGAGACGGAGGAACATCTTGGCAGACGAAAAATTCATCAAAAACGAGGAAAAAGCCGCCGAACGGCTTCGCTCTCTTTACTCCAAATACGGCTATCTGCCCTATAAAATGAACAAATTTGAGGAATATGACCTTTATGTGCGCAACAAGAACTTTCTTGTAAGCGACAGGGTCATCACCTTCAACGATACGGACGGCAGTCTTATGGCCCTTAAGCCCGACGTTACCCTCTCGATCATCAAAAACGGCGAGGATATACCCGGAATCAAACAAAAGGTATGCTATAACGAGCACGTTTACCGTGTCTCGGACAACACCGGGCGTTTTCGCGAAATAATGCAGACCGGGCTTGAATGCATCGGCGATATCGACTCATACGATATATATGAAGTGATTTCCCTTGCCGCGCAAAGCCTTTCGATGATATCTGATTCCTATATGCTTGAAGTGTCGCACCTCGGCGTGCTTTCGGCGATCCTTGAAGAAGCCTGCCCGAGCAGCGCTTTTACCTCCGAGGCAGTCGGCTTTATTGCCGAAAAGAACGGTCACGACCTTAAAAAGCTTTGCGCTTCCTACGGCCTTTCGGAAAGCGATACCGACAAGGTGCTGTCGCTCGTCACGGTATACGGCAGGATGAGCGACGTGGTCGCCTCCCTTAAACCGCTTTGCGGCAGTAAGGCGCTTGCCGCGCTTGAAGAGCTGGAGCTTATTTCAAAGCTATTTGAAGGCGACAGCGAAAGCGACCGCGTTATATTCGATTTCTCGGTAATAAACGACAGAAATTACTACAACGGCGTCGTCTTCCGCGGCTTCCTCGACGGGATCTGCGAAAGCGTGCTTTCGGGCGGTCAGTACGATTCGCTCATGAAAAAAATGAAAAGGACCTCCGGCGCGGCAGGATTTGCCGTTTATCTCGACAAGCTGGAGCGTATGCTCAGTCCGGGCGGCGGCTACGACGTCGACGTGCTTCTTCTCTATTCGCAAAACACCGATAAGCTTGCCCTTTCAAAGCAGGTAAAAGGGGTCTTGAGGGACGGAAAAAGCGTCAGCGCGCAAAAGACCGTGCCCGAAAAGCTCAGATACCGTGAAATCATCGATCTCAGAGGGGGAATGGCATAATGCTTAACATTGCTCTTCCGAAGGGACGCCTTGGCGAAAAGGTATACGCCATGTTCGAATCGGCGGGATACGAATGCCCTTCCATTAAAGAAAACAACCGCAAGCTCATATTCGAAAACCCCGAAAAGCAGGTGCGCTATTTCTGGGTAAAGCCCTCTGACGTTTCGATCTATGTCGAACGCGGCGCCGCCGACATCGGCGTTGCGGGCAAGGATATTCTGCTTGAATATAAACCCGATATTTATGAGCTTTTGGATCTCGACCTCGGAAAATGCCGCATGGCTGTCGCCGCGCCCAAGAGCTTTTGCGACAACGGCGAACGTACGCTGCGCGTCGCGACCAAGTTCCCGCATATCGCGAGCCAGTTTTATGCTTCAAAAGGCAGAAGCATCGACATCATCAAGCTCAACGGCTCGATCGAGATCGCTCCCATCCTCGGTCTTTCCGACGTTATCGTCGACATCGTCGAAACCGGAACGACGCTTAAGGAAAACGACCTTGAAGTCATTGAAACCGTAGTGCCCATCAGCGCGCGCCTGATCGCAAACCGCGCGTCATTCAAATTCAAAACAGCTGAGATTGAAAACGTTGTAAGCAGCATAAGAGAGCAGGTGGAAAACAAATGATCAGAATTCTTGATTACAGCGAAACATCAAAGGAAAAAATATTCGCCCGTGTCGACCCGGTATCTACAGTCGAGGACATTGTCAGCGGCATTATTGCCGAGGTAAGAAAAAACGGCGACAAGGCGCTTCTTGACTATACAAAAAAGTTTGACAAGGCGGAGCTTTCTTCAATTGAGGTCTCAAAAGAAGAGATCGACGCGGCGTATGAAGCCGTACCCGCCGAATTTATCGACATCCTGCACGAAGCGGCAAACAACATCATTGCCTTTCACGAAAAACAAGTCAGAAACGACTTTGTCATAAACAAGCGCGGGGGCGTGGTTCTCGGTCAGAAGATCACCCCCATCGAAAACGTCGGTATCTATGTCCCCGGCGGCACGGCTGCCTACCCTTCTACCGTGCTCATGGACAGCATTCCGGCAAAAATTGCAGGATGCCCCAACATATTCATGGTCACGCCGCCCGACAAAGACGGCAACATCAACCCCAACATACTCGCCGCCGCCAAGGTCGCCGGAATCGACCGCATTTTCAAGATCGGCGGCGCTCAGGCCATCGCCGCGCTCGCGTACGGCACAGAGACCGTCCCGAAGGTCGACAAGATCGTCGGTCCGGGCAACGCCTTTGTCGCCGAAGCGAAAAAACAGGTATTTGGCAGAGTGTCTATCGACATGATCGCCGGTCCGAGCGAGATCCTCGTCGTGGCAGACTCCACCGCAAACCCGAAATTTGTCGCCGCCGACCTGCTCTCCCAAGCCGAGCACGACAAAATGGCAAGCGCCGTTTTGGTTACGGACAGCCGCGATTTTGCAAAAAAAGTCAGCGACGAGCTTGAGAAACAGCTCCCGCTCCTCCCCAGAGCAGAGATCGCGCGCGTTTCTATCGACAACAACGGCAAGATCATCGTCGCCGAGGACAATCTCATGCTCGCCATCGACATCGCCAACGAGATCGCGCCCGAACACCTTGAGCTTTGCGTCGACAATCCCTTCGATTATCTTGACAGCATCAAAAACGCCGGCTCGATCTTCATGGGCAAATATTGCCCCGAATCACTGGGCGACTATTTTGCAGGACCTAACCACACGCTTCCGACAAGCGGTACGGCGCGCTTCTCTTCGCCCCTTTCGGTCGACGATTTCATAAAAAAGACACAGTTTTCCTATTACGCGGCCGAAGCGCTTGAACGCGACGCCGAAAAGGTTGCCGCCTTTGCGCGAAAAGAAGGTCTCGAAGCGCACGCAAGGAGCGCAGTCATCCGTTTTGAGGACAGATCATGAGCAGATTTTTTTCAAAGAAATACGCGTCGCTCATCCCCTATACCCCCGGCGAACAGCCGCGCGACGCCGAATATATCAAACTTAATACCAACGAGTCGCCGTTTGCGCCCTCTCCGGCAGTTGAAAAAGTGTTGTGTGAGGAATGGCAGAACCTAAAACTTTATTCCGACCCCGAATGTACCGAGCTGAGGGGCGAGCTTGCCTCCCTTTACAAAATAAAGCCCGAACAGGTCATCATGACCAACGGCTCGGACGAGGCTCTGAACTTTGCCTTCATGGCGTTTGCCGACGACGAACACCCGCTCGTTTTCCCCGATATCACCTATGGTTTTTACACCGTTTTTGCCGAGCTGAACCACATTCCGTATACAGAAATACCGTTAAAAGAAGATTTTTCGATCGGTATTTCCGACTATCTGAAAGACGGCGACACCGTCGTGATCGCCAACCCCAACGCCCCTACGGGCATTGCGATCCCGCTTGACGGCATCGAAAAGATAGCCCGGGCAAACAAAAACGGGGTAGTTATCATCGACGAAGCGTATGTCGACTTCGGCGGCGAGAGCGCTGTGGGGCTTATTGACAAATATGACAACCTGCTTGTCGTTCAGACATTTTCCAAATCGCGCTCAATGGCGGGCGCAAGACTGGGCTTTGCGATCGGCAACGAGGCGCTTATCGCCGATATCAACACGGTGAAGTACTCCACAAACCCCTACAACGTCAACCGCCTCACCGCCGTTTCGGGCGCGGCCGCCCTCCGCGACAATGAATATTATATGAACAACTGCCGCATCATCAAAGAAAACAGAGAATGGACGGCGTGCGAGCTTAAAAAGCTCGGTTTTG
>CAZVSW010000155.1:0-4189 GCA_964630005.1 uncultured Ruminococcus sp.
CGGGGTGGAGGGTTCTGCCAGTGCCGCCGCCCGATGCAACCGAGAAGTATTTCTTGCCGGTTTCATAGCATTCCTTCTTGTAAGTACCTGCAACGAGGTGCTGGAAGCGGGTGGGGTTGGTGGAGTTACCGGTGATGGAAACGTCAACATCCTCGTGCTTCATGATAGCAACGCCTTCGAGAACGTCGTTAGCGCCGTAAACCTTGATCTTGGACTTTTCGCCGGTGGAATAGGGAACTTCTCTTACAACGCTGAGCTTGTTGGTGTAGAAATCGTAATCGGTTTCAACATAGGTAAAGCCGTTGATGCGGGAGATGATGTAAGCGGCGTCCTTGCCGAGACCGTTGAGGATAACGCGGAGAGGGGTCTTTCTTACTTTGTTTGCGGTCTTGGCGATACCGATAGCGCCTTCAGCGGCAGCGAAGGATTCGTGACCTGCGAGGAAGCAGAAGCACTTTGTATCGTCGCGGAGAAGCATAGCTGCGAGGTTGCCGTGACCGAGACCTACCTTGCGGCTTTCTGCAACAGAGCCGGGAACGGTGAATGCCTGAAGACCTGCGCCGATGGTTTCAGCGGCGTCAGCAGCGGTAGTGCAGCCCTTCTTGATAGCGAGAGCAGCGCCGAGAGTGTATGCCCATGAAGCGTTTTCGAACGCGATAGGCTGGATGCTCTTAACGATAGCATCAACGTCGATTCCCTTGGAAAGACAGAGCTCATTGCATTCTTCAAGAGAAGCAATGCCGTTCGCTTTGAGGAATTCGTTTATTTTGTCAATTCTTCTTTCGTAACCTTCGAACTTAACCATTGTGTAATCCTCCTCTTATTCTTTTCTGGGATCGATGTACTTGACAGCGTCATCGTATCTGCCATAGGTTTTAACGTTCTTCTCATAAGCTTCTGCGGGTGCGACACCTGCGCGGATAGCTTCCATCATTTTTCCGAGGTGAACGAACTTATAGCCGATAACTTCGCCGTTTGTGTTAAGACCGATAGAAAGAACATAGCCTTCAGCCATTTCAAGATAGCGAACGCCTTTTTTGTTGGTGGCAAACATTGTGCCTACCTGAGAGCGGAGACCCTTGCCGAGATCTTCGAGAGAAGCGCCGACGGGAAGTCCGTTTTCAGAGAAAGCGGTCTGAGTTCTGCCGTAAACGAGCTGCTTGAATATTTCGCGCATAGCAACGTTGATAGCGTCGCAGACAAGGTCGGTATTGAGAGCTTCGAGGATGGTCTTGCCCTGAAGGATCTCAGCGGCCATAGCTGCGGAATGAGTCATACCGGAGCAGCCGAGGGTCTCAACGAGAGCTTCTTCGATGATACCGTTTTTAACATTGAGAGTAAGCTTGCAGGCGCCCTGCTGAGGTGCGCACCAGCCGATACCGTGAGAAAGACCGGAAATGTCGCTTATCTGATAAGCTTTGACCCACTTGCCCTCTTCGGGGATGGGAGCCGGTCCATGCTTAGGTCCTTTTGCGACCGTGCACATGTTTTCAACTTCGTGGGAATAGTTAATCATAATGTAGTCCTTTCGATATATGTTATTTGATTATTTCGCCGTAAACTTCGCCTGCTGCACATGCTGCATTTGATTCGTCTGTATCAATATGCATTGCGGCGCTGAAGTTATCGTTAACTCTGACGACTACGTCGCCGAAGATAAGGGGACGCGGAGTATCGAGCTTGACGCTTACTATCTGCTTGTCCGAAACGCCGAATTCTTCAGCATCCTTCGGAGTGAGGTGAATATGTCTTTTAGCCGCGATGCAGCCTTCGGCTATTTCAACTTCGCCGCAAGGACCTACGAGCTTGCAGGGGGCGCTGCCTTCGATATCGCCGCTTTCGCGAACGGGGGCTTTAACTCCGATAGAGCGTGCGTCCGAGAGGGAAAGCTCAACCTGGTTTGCCTTGCGTACAGGTCCGAGGATCGAAACATTTTTTATGGAGCTTTTAGGTCCGACGACCTCGACCTTTTCTTCGCTGGCGAACTGACCCGGCTGAGAAAGGTATTTTTTAACGGTAAGGGCGTGCCCTTCACCGAAAAGGGTGGCAAGAGCTTCTGCCGTTACGTGTACGTGACGCGCGGAAGTTTCAACAAGTACTTTTGCCATTGATTTTTCCTCCTTGTATTAATCATCAAGATATTATACACCAAAAAAAACTCTGTGTAAAGCCATTTTCAAGAAAATTTTTGTTGAAATACGAGAAAAAATATGTTAGAATATACTGTCAGATATTATAGGCTGCAAAGGCGCTGTTTTTGCGGCAACGGAGGTTAAGTAACTATGAACCCGATTTTTTCAGATAAAACCAAAGATTTAGCTCCTTCGGCGATACGTGAGATATTCAAGTCACTGAGCGATCCCGAAATGATTTCGTTTGCAGCCGGCAATCCTTCGCCGGACTCTTTCCCGGTTGAGAAGATGTCTCTTATATCCCAGGATATTTTTGCAAACGACTATGTCAATGCGTTTCAATACAGCGTTACTGAAGGCTATACTCCTCTCAGAGAGCAGATAAAAGCTCGCCTTAAGGAGAAATTTTCCATCTGCAACCCCAATGACGATCTTATCGTAACTACCGGCGGACAGCAGGGTATCGACCTTACCGCCAAAGTGCTATGCAACGAGCATGACGTCGTCATAACCGAAGATCCGTCTTTTATCGGTGCGCTGAACGCCTTCAGGGCATATAATACGCGCCTCGTCGGCGTCCCGAATGAAAACGACGGTATCAATGTTGAACTTCTTGAAAAAGCAATAATCGATAATCCTAACTGCAAGCTTATTTATCTTATTCCTACATTCCAGAATCCTTCGGGAACTACCATGTCGCTTGAAAAGCGCAAGAAGGTAATCGAGCTTGCCAATAAATACGACAAAGTTATTCTTGAAGACAATCCGTACGGAGAGCTCCGCTTTGAAGGACAGGACGTTCCCACCCTTAAGAGCCTCGATACCGAAGACAGAGTCCTTTATTGCTCGTCCTTCTCAAAAGTTCTTTCCGCCGGAATGCGTATCGGCTTTATTTGCGGAAATAAGGATATAATCCAAAAGATAGTTGTTGTAAAACAGGTCAATGACGTTCATACCAATATCTTCTTCCAGATCCTCACATCCAGGTTTATCGAGCGCTATGGTCTTGACGATCATGTTGCAGATATCAGAAAGCTTTATCACAAAAAAGCGTCTCTTATGGTTAATGAGCTTGAAAACACATTTGACGGAGAGATCGGTTTTACTCATCCCGAAGGCGGACTGTTCCTTTGGGGCACTATGAAAAACGGCGAGGATTCGAGCGAATTCTTTAAAAAAGCCATTGCGGAAAAGGTGGCCGTAGTTGACGGCAAGACATTTATGCCTAACCCCGGCAAATGCTGCTCTTTCAGATTGAACTACTCAACTCCGTCGGATGAGCAGATCGTCGAGGGTGTTAAGCGCCTTTACAGAGCGTACAAAAAATAAGATCGACAATTCGGAGGCAGTACAGTGGCAAACAGCGAACGCACAACAGAATATGGTTCTCAAAGTATTTCATCATTAAAGGGCGCGGAGCGCGTAAGAAAACGTCCTGCCGTAATATTCGGTTCGGACGGTCTCGAAGGCTGCCAGCACACCTTTATCGAGATACTTGCAAATTCCGTAGATGAATTCATTGCAGGCTACGGAAAGCAGATAAATGTTACCGTGTTTAACGATCGTTCGATACAGGTGGAAGATTTCGGACGCGGCGTGCCGCTTGACTGGAACGAGAAGGAACAGCGCTATAACTGGGAGCTTGTATACTGCGAACTGTATGCCGGCGGCAAATATTCCAATAACAAAAACTCCGCCTATGAAATGTCGCAGGGACTTAACGGTCTCGGCGCTTGCGCCACTCAGTATTCTTCCGAATATATGGAAGTCACCTCCTATACAAAAGGCGTCAAATACAGCATAAGCTTCAAAAAAGGCGAGCCGGTCTCCGAGCTGATGCGTGAACCGTGCGCAAAGAACCGTACCGGTACTGTACAGCGCTGGAAACCCGATATAGAGGTCTTTACCGATATCAACATCCCGAAGGAATACTTTGAGGATGTAATGAAGCTGCAATCGGTCGTCAACGGCGGGCTTCGCCTTACCCTTAAGTGGCAAAATGCCGACGGCAGCTTTGATACGGAAGAATTCTGCTATGAAAACGGGCTTCGCGATTA
>CAZVSW010000156.1:0-4132 GCA_964630005.1 uncultured Ruminococcus sp.
GGAGCCCTTGAGATGGCAGGAGCTTCCGACACAGACCTCAACGAATATCATGATTAAACCTTTCCTTTGATTTCTTTTTCAAAAAAGTCTTTTACGGTGTCAGGCGTGACAGAGTAAAAAACATCGTCGACAGTTACGCAAACTCCCTGTTGGCATTTACCCATGCAGAATGTCCCGCCAAGTTCGATCTTATCGCCGAGGTTTTCCTCGGCGATAAGCGTCTGTAGTTCTTTTACCACTTGGCGAGATCCTTTGATGTGGCACGACGAGCCTATACATACTACTATTTTCATCAAAACATCCCCTTTGATTTATAATTATTAGAAAAAATCAGCCGTCACAAGGCTCAGACGAGAGCCCTGCTTAGTAAAAGCGTTGATAGAGCCGTGAAACGGCTGATCGACACGGTATTAACAACGCACGATAAGTTCTGCTATCTGATAAAATTCGTCCGTGCGGATCTTTCTGCCTGCGGAGCGGCAATACCAGACTGTTTGCCGGCTTCTATGCACTTGATGATCCACGCCATATTCCTTGCAAGATTTCTCATGGTCTGCATACCCTCGAGATCCTGTTTGGTTTCTTCAGGCGTGTTTCCGTGAACCATATTCCAGTAGGTGGAAGATATGACCGGCATTTGGGATATGGTCAGGTGCTTGCTTATTGCGTCAAGTGTGGCGGTCGTTCCGCCCCTGCGGGCAGACGCAATGACTGCGGCAGGTTTCTGGGCGAAGCATCTGCCCGCCGCATAAAACATTCGATCCATAGCAGATAACATCCGCCCCGACGGATGGGAGTAGTATACCGGCGTTCCGAAAACAAATCCGTCCGCTGTGTCTGCCTTCCCGATCCATTCGTTTACGGCGTCGTTAGAAAACACGCATTTTCCCGTACTTCTGCATCCGCCGCAGCCGATACAGTCTTGTATAGGCTTGCTCCCGAGCTGCAATATCTCGGTTTCGATTCCTTCGGTATTAAGTGTTGTTGCTATTTCTGAAAGCGCGGTATATGTGCAGCCGTTTGCCCTTGGGCTTCCGTTAAAAAGCAGTACCTTCATGTGTTTACCTCTAGTTTGTCTGAATGCTTGTTTATTCGTAGTCTACAACGTTTACCCAATGCTGGAGGAATTCTTTTTCCTGTTCGTTTCCTTTCACGGACTGAGACGCGGCTACGATCGGCATCCATTTCTGAACATACTGTTTTGCAGTATCGCTCTTGGCACAGAAAAGCTTCAGGTATTTTTCTGCGGTATCGTTGTCTCCGTGCAGGCAAAAGAGCAGATATGTTCTTGCAACATCGGCAGAAGCGTTACCCTGGGTGGCGTGAGACCAGTCGAGAATATAGGGAGTGCCGTCTTCGGAAATGATAATATTAGAAGGATTGAAATCACCATGACACAGCTTGGTGTGATTGGGCATAGCATCAAGACGCGCATTAAGCTCGTATCTGGTGGTCGCGTCAAATCCGGTGAGACTGATCTTGCGTTTCATTTTATCCTTGAGCTTGTTTAAAAGAGGGCATTTCTGTGAATGCATCTCAAGCTGAAGGTCAACAAAAAGCTCAAGATATTCGTCTTTTTTATCAGGATTTTCTTCCATCAGCTGAGTAAGTGTCTTTCCTTTAATGAAATCGGAAACTATTGTCCACTTTCCGTCAAGAACCGTTATCTCGCGGATAGTGGGGATATGAAGTCCGGTTTCTTCAACTCTTGCCTGATTCAAAGCTTCATTCAGGATATCTGATTTTGAATAGTTTTCGTCAAATACCTTCATGCAAAGCTCGCCGTCGCGGTATATGGTCTTGTTGTTCCTAACGGCGATAATTCTGTCGAGTTTCATTGATAAAATCCTCCTTGCGGTTTTTATGTTATTTTTTGAGTCGCATTACGACTTTCTGAGTCCGTATTATCATTGATTCAATATGAATTCGTTTTTGATGACGCCGTCAAGATCCTTCCACAGAAACTTGCCGTCTTCGAGCGTCATATAGCCATGATAAGAGTTTTCTTTCGGTATAGATACTGAGCCCGGATTCATGTAAATAAACGTATCGTGCTTTACACATTTAGGAACATGGGTATGACCGTTCAGCAATATATCTCCATTCTTGATAGGCGGAAGCTTGTTTTCGTTAAAAGCATGACCGTGCGTCATATATACAGAAACGTTTCCGAGAGCGAGTATCGTATAATCTGCGAGGATAGGGAATTCGAGTACCATCTGATCAACTTCGGTATCGCAGTTCCCGCGTACGCAAAGTATCTCGCCCTTCATCGCGTTGAGGAGCGAAATGACTTCTTTCGGATCGTATTCCGATGGGAGATTATTTCTCGGACCGTGGTATAGTATATCGCCGAGCAGTATCAGCCTGTCGGCGGCTTCAACACGGTATCTTTCGATAAGCTTACGGCAAAAGAATGCCGAACCGTGTATATCGGAAGCTATCATCCATTTCATTTCTATTTCACCCTTAAATGATCTATTCATCTTGTTTGCAATAGTTTAACATATAGAAAAAGCGATGTCAAGAGATTAAGTGGCAGGAAGAAAAAACTATTGCTTAAAAAACAAACCTGCCGCAGGATTTGTATCCTGCGGCAGGTTGTATTTGGATTAAAGAAATCTGATACCATCAAGCAGGGAACTGACCTGCTCCAGATCGGCTTCTTGTGCGATCGCCTGCTTAATAATATCCGCGGCGGCATCTTTCGCGGTTTTCTTTCCGATCAGATCGTTATACATTGTTTCATAAAGGGAAATCAAACGCTGATTTGTCGTCTCGTGAGCTTTTATTGCATCTGCCAAGGCGTTTGCACGCGCGGCAGCCCCGACGTCACCAGGTCCTTGGGATCTCACAGAAGATATCTCTTTGATCGTATTTTCAAAAAAAGCGGTATCGACCCTCAGCGATTCAATGCAATTCAAAAGATACTCAATCGTAAGCTTGGGTTGAGAAGCTGAACTTTGTGATTCGGAATTGGTTGTTGTCTGGGTGTTTATATTTTCTTTGTTTTCTGACATTTTTAAGTCCTCCGTATTATATTCCGGCGGACACGCAAGGCATATTGTATTGTTATTTATAAAGCGTGCCCTGCCGTGTTTTACAAGACCTTCAGCCCGTTTCGGGTAGGTCGCTTCATATTTGTTTCCTTGCTCGTCAATAACGTTTATGTTTTTTGCTATGGGTGTCTCCCCCTCGTATTCTTAACTTGCATTGCGGATTACGTTTTTTGCGATGGGTGTCGTCCCCGATCCTTAAATAAAGTATATCATAACGAACCGGCTATGTCAAGCCGTTTTGAAATGAAAAAGACATCTTTGGAGAAAAACTGTTTTCCGTGCATCAGTATTTTCCCACGTATACTCGTAAATCCCTGTGTGATTGTGAATAGTATCACATTCATACCCATGGGTCTAAAACCGGATCGTTACCCTCATCTATCAGTAAATCATAATGATTGATAATGTCGTTTTTCATTGTCCGTTCCTTTTGGCGGTATTGATGGAAGCAATTAAAATTTTCTTTAATTCAGTGCATTTGTCCATTAAAGCCTTATCGTTATAATATCCGCTTTCAAGCAAAAGTTCGATCCAATATTCACTTTCAGAGCATTCTTTCAGTGCAATCTGTAATTTTGCGATAAAATCAGACCTGCTGTGTCCGTAAAATGCTTCTCTGCTATTTGCACCGATACTTGTTCCCGAACGCAATAACTGATTCGTTAAAACACTTTCGTGATTGTTCTGCTTTATATCATTGCAAGCTCTGATCACATCAAGTGCAAATGCCTTTGATTTTATAAGCAACGGACTGTCAATCATAGCCTTATAACCTTTATTTTTTTATATGTCAATTATATCATGAAAACTGTAACTTTTCAACACCCAATATTATAATAAAAATGCTTTTCGCTACAGCGAAAAGCTACCTCACTTCTTCACTATTTCTTCTTACCTATTACTTTCCAAATCCCCCAAGGTTTTTTAGTGAAGAGTGAAAAGCGAAGAGGGAATAAGTAATCCCCAAGGATAGATCCTTGGGGATTTGGAGGCGCCACTCGGAATCGGACCGAGGAATAGAGGTTTTGCAGACCTGTGCCTTACCGCTTGGCTATGTCGCCAAAATGCTAAAA
>CAZVSW010000157.1:0-4127 GCA_964630005.1 uncultured Ruminococcus sp.
AAACCCGGTAAATACCGAAAATTTTAGCTTTGTATTGAACATATAAAGGCTGTCGGTTCTGAGCATTTCGATAAAGCCTCTTCCGAAGCCGTACCCAAGCATATAGACCGAAAAGATCTCTCCGTTTGCCTTTTTACGTCGATACAGCAGCTGTATTATCACAAAGCCGATGAGATTCCAAAGCGATTCATAAAGGAAGGTAGGGTGGACGAACTGTATGTCGGGCCTTGTCACGCCGTCGATCTTAACCGAACCGACTGTCATTCTCCAGGGAAGCTTTTCAACGCCCTCCGACCAGCCGTAAGCTTCTGCGTTGACAAAGTTGCCCCATCTGCCGATTATCTGACCGATCATAACTGCCGGCGCCATGGCGTCAAGCAGGGCAAGCACGTTCAGCTTGCGCACCTTACAGTACACGATCACGGTGATAAGACCGAAGATTATAGCGCCGTAGATAGCGATTCCGCCGTTCCAAATGGCGATAACATCGTAAAACGAGTTATACGAATGCGTGCGCCACGTTGTTATGACATAAACGATTCGTGCGCCGATAATGCTTATAGGTACAGTGAAAAGCGTAACATTGAGGATGTCGTCCTCGGAAAAATGCTCGGTTTTAAGCGCGCGGCGGTACATGATGATAAACGCCACCAGAATACCCAGCGTGAGAATTATACCATACCACTGAACGTGGATCTTCCCGAAAAGGGAAAAAGCGGTTCGGTTAATTGTGAATTCATCGATTCCCAGACCTGGAAATCCGATCGTACTTGTTCCGGAGTTCATTATTTTACCTCCCGTGAGTTGTTATGAAGAACGCGGTTATTCGCAGAGTGAATAAGAATCTTTTTCTGTATAAAGAATTGCGTTATTGTGTTGTCTCAGGATGGTGCAGGGGCAGTATTCGCCGATCTCGCCGTTCAGCATGGTATAAACAGCCTGTGCCTTTGTCGGTGCGGGAACAACGCAGAACACGTATTCCGGAGCGACAAGCGTGGGGATCGTGAGCGTGATGGCGTGAGTCGGCACTTTGTCGATAGAATCAAAGCAACCGTCGTTGACCTGCTGGTTACGGCATATCTGGTCGAGTTCGACTGATTTTACTGCTTTTTCGTCGTTAAATTTTGCAAAAGCCGGGTCGTTGAAAGCGATATGACCGTTTTCACCTATGCCCATGCAGACGATATCGCATTTGTTTTCTTTAAGCAATGTCGCATATCTTTTGCATTCGGCGTCAATATCGGCGGCGTTGCCGTTTATATAATTGACCGATTTGAACGGTACTTTTGAAAAGAGTCTGTCGCGGAGGAATTTTCCGAAAGCCTGCGGCGCATTGCCGTCAAGACCGATATATTCGTCCATATGATAGGCGTTTATGCGTGTGAAATCGACTGATTTGTCTGCAATGAAGGCATTGATAAAGTCGTTTTGGCTGGGAGCGGCGGCGAAGATCATGTTGATCTCGTCTTTTTCGGAAAGCAGCTTTTTAACGGCGTCAGCAACATCCTTCGCCGCTGCTTCGCCCATAGCTGTGCGGTTATCAAAAACCTTATAAGTCAGCTTATCGCATTTATCCTGTTTTATAAGCATATTTTTTCTCCTTTTAAATAAACATCCGCGAGGTCGATATTCGCGTCAAAAACGCAAATATCCGCGCGTTTGCCTTCTGTAAGTGTGCCGCGGTCGTTCATGCCCATGATCCTTGCGGGTGTTTCGCTCATCATGCGTACGGCGTCGCATATGCCGCAGTCTGCGTATTTCAGCATGTTTCGCACCAGGCGGTCGGCGGTTGCAACAGAGCCTGCAAAAGCCGAGCGATCGGGCAGCTTGGCAACTCCGTCTTCGATGATGACTTCATAGCCGTTTTCAAGCGAACCGATAAACATGGTCTTTGCGTCCGTGCCCGCTGCGCGCAGCGAGTCGGTGACTAACGCAGTGTTATACGGACCTTTTGCTTTGTAGATATATCTGAGAAGCTCAGGCGGCAGATGACAGCCGTCTGCGATGATTTCAACCGTAAGTCCTTCGATGATATAGCCGCTTTCGATCAGTCCGAGGTGGCGGAATCCGCCTTTTCTGGTGATCGTGGACATGCCGCTGTAAAAATGGGTGAGGTGGGTATATCCGTTGTCAAACGCCTCAAGAGCGGTATCGTATTCCGCGTCACTGTGACCGATCGAGGGGAGTATACCGACCGCTTTGAGCCTTCTGCCAAGCTCCATCGCGCCGTCGCGCTCTGGGGCAATGGACCATCGTTTGATATATTTACCGCCTTTTTCAAGGATTTTTTCGTAGTGTTCTTTTTTTGGGCTTACGATGAATTTCTCATCCTGAGCGCCTTTTTGATTTACGGAAAAATACGGTCCTTCCAGATGAAGTCCGTAAAGGTTGGTATTTATGCCGCTGCTTTCAATTTTTTCAAAAACGTTAAAGATGTTGAAAAGCTCATCATCGGGGCAGGTAAGTGTCGTGGCGAGCATTGTGGTGGTTCCGTGCGCGAGGTGTGTTTCGGACACGGTACGGAATGCCTGCTCAGTGCCGTCCATAAAATCGGCGCCGCCGCCACCGTGAAGGTGCATGTCGATAAAGCCGGGCGAGATATATTTGTCGCCGTAATCGACCGTATTATAGAGCGCGTCGTCCGCGACATGCGCTCCGGCATAGGTTATAATGCCGTTTTCAAAGCAGAGATCGCCGTTTTCGATAATTCGTGAAGGGGTGATGAGTTTACCGCGAAGTTTTGTTTTCATAGCCGATCATATCTTTCTGAGAAGGCAGACAGCGTGAGCGGCAATTCCGTCGCCGTTTCCCGTGAAGCCGAGACCTTCTTCTGTTGTTGCTTTAATATTGATTTGCGACGCGTTGATGCAAAGCGCGGCGGAAAGATTTTTTTTCATATTTTCAAGGTGAGGCGCGAGTTTGGGTGCTTGGGCAAGCAGGGTAGAATCGATATATTCCGCTTCAAAGCCCGCTTCTTTCAGCATTGCGCCGACCTCTTCAAGCAGCAGTATGCTTGAAATTCCCTTATATTTTGGGTCGGAATCGGGAAACTGATGCCCGATATCCTTCATTCCGGCAGCTCCAAGCAGAGCATCGGCAATGGCGTGGATAAGTACGTCCGCATCGGAATGGCCGAGAAGACCTTTTTCGTACGGGATATCCACGCCGCCGATTATCAGCTTGCGTCCCGGAACAAGACGATGTACGTCATATCCGTGACCGATTCTCATTTTTTAGCGCGGCTTTCGAGGAATACCAGCGCCCTGGCTTTTTTAAGATCGCTTGCGTCGGTCAGCTTGAAATTGTGTGTGCCGATCTCCACATAATCGACCCTGAAGCCGGCATATTCCGCAATAGAAGTATCGTCGGTGTGTCTGAGCTTGTCTTGCTTAGCCTTCTCGAAAGATATCATATATATATCGCGGAGGAATACCTGAGGTGTTTGTACCGAGATGAGTCGTTCCCTGTCGGGAGTATAGATCGTCTGCGTTGCATTATCGGTATATTTTATGGTGTTATATACCGGGGCACACGCTGCCGCCGCGCCTTTTTCCATAGCGGCATTTACGACTTTGTCGATATCTGCCGCGGTTATGAACGGACGTGCGCAGTCATGTATGCATACGAACTGGCCTTTGGAGGCGTCTACGCCGTTCTTGACCGATTCGCTGCGGGTCGTTCCACCCTTAACGATTGTCACATTTTTTTTGCAGCGTGCCGCAATTGCCGCAATTTCAACGGTTGAACGGCAAACAAGCACGATATCTTCAATAGTTTCTGCCTCGGTAAAGGTGTTCAGCACTCTTTCGAGTACCGTAACACCGCCGCCGAGATCGATAAGACATTTAGTAACGCCGCCCAAACGAACCCCATTGCCTGCTGCAACGATTACTGCGGTTACAGATTTATTTGCACTCATAGTTATAACCTAAATCAAAAGCCTTTGCATTGAGTTCGCCAAGCTGCGGCTTGGATTTGGGGGAGGCTGCTCTGATTGATTCACGGAAAAAGTCGGGGTCATACATTCCGGTTTCTTTGATCAGTGCGCCAAGCATAATTACGTTTGCGAGACCGCCGAGACCGTTCTTATCGGCCATATCGGTTGCGGGTATCTGAACGGTTTTAAC
>CAZVSW010000158.1:0-4101 GCA_964630005.1 uncultured Ruminococcus sp.
TAATGAAAGAGGGGTTCGGGGAGAAAACAGCCGCAGGCTGTTGTCTTCCTGAATAAAATAGAAATCGTTTTTTCGGGGACATGCGCATCGAAAAAACACCTCTTAGGCGAGCTCTGCGAGCCCTCGCGCCGAGGGGAGCGTTCAAAAATGCCCGTCGGGGACGGGCATTTTTGTGGAGCGGCGATAAGCGCGAGCAAAAAGGGGTTTACGGGGGAAAATGTGTTTCCCCCGTCTCAAGGAGCGCAAGCGACGCCCCGAAAGGGGGCTAACGGGGGAAAACGGACGCGCATTCACCAAACTTTGCCATTTCCAGCAAGTCGTCGCGCGTCTGTTGTCCCCCGTCAAATTAATAATCGCCCGCAATCACAAACATATAATTATCGCTTCCCGGGAAGCTGACGCTGAGCTTCTTTATCGGCACGCCGTTAACCTTGCCGTAAAAACGCTCGCCGTCGTTTACCGAAAAGTTCGCAAAGTCGACAAGCCCTTTTCCGGTAAACTTGCAAAACGCCTCTTTCCTTATCCATACCTTGACAAAGCGCGTGCCGTCGTTATCACCGTCGCGGACATAGTCCGCCTCTTCCTCGGTAAAAAACCGCTCGGCTATCGCCGTATAGTCGCGCCCGTCGGACTCGGTAAATCTTGCCATATTTTCGCCGTCGATGCCTATATTCGTGTCCGAAACAGCGCATACCATCACGTCGCCGGTCGTGGTGACCGAAATATGCTTGTTACTGCCCACAAGCGTCGGCTTCCCTTTGGGCGAATACTTGATTTCGATATCGGGGTTTTGCAGATGGTCGCGAATGGCGTTCAGCAAAATTGCATGACGCTCCTCGCGGTTTTTGTTATTTTCAAGAACAAGAGTTGTAACAGCCATGATTTATTCCTCCGTATCAGCGCCCTCAGACTCATCGGCGCCGCCGTTTTCGAGAATTGCAAATAGTTCGTCGTCATTGACTTCAGGGTAATTATCGGCGTTGCCGTCGGACTGCGCCTCTTCCTGAACCGGGCTTTGCTTGATTTTTGCAAAGCTCATCAGTCTGTCGCCGTCCTTAAGGCGCATCACGATCACGCCGCCGGTATTTCTTCCGATCACGCTGATATCCGACGCGCGGGTACGGATTATCATTCCGCTATCGGTGATGAGCATGATATCGTCGGTCGGGTCGACGATGTCTATGCCGGCAAGCATTCCCGTTTTTTCGGAAAGCTTGTGGCAAATTATGCCCGAACCACCGCGATTTTGAAGCGTAAACTCGTCAATGTCGCTCTTTTTGCCGAATCCGTTTTCGGTAACAGTGATAATATGCGGACCGTCCGCCGAATGTACTTCGGGAATGACCGCCGCGCCGACAACATAATCGCCGTCAGCGAGCTTCATCGCCCTGACGCCGCGCGCGTGGCGGCCCATACAGCGCACGTCGTTTTCGTCAAATCTGATCGACTTGCCCTCGTGCGTTGCGACGATTATCTGTTCGCTGCCCGTGGTCTTCATCACATAAAGCAGTGCGTCGCCCTCGTCGAGCGTTATTGCATAAAGTCCGTTTGTACGGCGTGTGCGGTAGTCCATCAGGTTGACGCGCTTCGCGATACCCATTTTCGTCACCATTGTGAGGTAGTAATCCTCGGTAAACTCGGTGACGCTTACGCCCGCAGTGATCGTCTCGCCTTCGGAAAGCGACAGCACGTTGACCAGGTTCGTACCCTTTGCGGTGCGTCCTGCGGCGGGTATCTCATAGCACTTTTTGATATACATTCTGCCAAGGTTGGAAAATAACAGCAGATAGTCGTGGCTGTGGACGACGAAAACGTCCTTTACAAAGTCCTCTTCCTTGGTCTCCATACCCGTGATACCCTTGCCGCCGCGGTTTTGCGCCGAATAGGTGTCCGCCGAAAGGCGCTTGATATAGCCGGCGTTGGTGACGGTAATGACGCAGTCCTCTCTGTCGATGAGGTCCTCGTCGAGTATCTCGTTTTCGACGACTTCGATCGCGGTACGCCGGTCGTCGCCGTATTTTTCCCTTATCTCGTTCAGGTCGTCGCGTATTATGCCGGTGATCTTTGTTTCGTCGGCGAGTATTCCTTTGAGCAGTTCGATCTGACCGTAGAGGTAATTGAGTCTGTCCTCGATCTTCTGGCGCTCCATGCCCGAAAGGCGGCCGAGCGTCATATCAACGATAGCCTGTGCCTGCGGGTCGGTAAGCCCGAAGCGTTCCATCAGGTTTGCCTTGGATTCGGGGATATTTGCCGACGAGCGGATGATGTTTATGACCTCGTCGAGGTTGTCGATGGCGATCTTATAGCCCTCGTAGATATGTGCTTCCCTTTCGGTCTTGTCAAGCTCGAACTTTGTACGCCTTGTGATGACGTCCTCCTGATGCTTCAGGTAATATGCCAGCATCTGTTTGAGCGTAAGCGTTTTCGGTTCGCCGTTGACGAGCGCCAGCATATTCACGGCGCAGGTGTCTTCGAGCTGAGTGTTTCTGTAAAGCTGATTGAGAACTATCTGAGGGTTGGCGTCGCGCTTTACTTCAATGACGATGCGCATACCCTTTTTCATATTCGATTCGTTTCTGAGTGCGGAGATACCCTCGATGCGCTTGTTTTTGACCAGCATCGCGATATTTTCGAGCAACAGCGCGCGGTTGACCTGATAAGGCAGCTCGGTCACGATTATCGACGTCTTGCCGTTTTTTTCTTCAAAATGCGCCTTTGCCCTTACTTTTATCCTGCCGCGCCCGGTGGTATATGCCTCATAGACGCCGCCGACGCCGTGAATAATACCTGCGGTCGGGAAATCCGGTCCTTTTATGAACTGCATAAGGTCCTGAATCGAGCAGTCGGGGTGGTCGATGAGATAAATGACCGCGTCGATCACCTCGCGCATGTTATGCGGCGGAATATTCGTCGCCATACCGACGGCGATGCCCATCGAGCCGTTGACAAGCAGATTCGGGAAGCGGCTGGGCAGTACCAGCGGTTCAAGCAGTCTGTTATCGAAGTTGGGACCCCAATCGACGACCTCTTTGTCAATATCCTGAAGCATCAGGTTGGAAATTTTTGTCATTCTTGCTTCGGTATAACGGTAAGCGGCCGCGCCGTCGCCGTCGATGTTGCCGAAGTTGCCCTGACCGTCGACGAGGGGATAGCGTAGCGAGAAGGGCTGCGCAAGCCTGACCATTGCGTCGTAGACGGCCGCGTCGCCGTGCGGATGGTAGTTGCCAAGCACGTTGCCGACGGTTTTTGCAGACTTGCTGTAGGACGCGTTATAAAACAGCTTGTCCTGGTGCATGGAATAGAGTATTCGCCTGTGTACGGGCTTTAAGCCGTCGCGGACGTCGGGCAGTGCGCGCGAAATAATGACCGACATTGCGTATTCGATAAACGAGGTCTTTACCTCGCTTTTTATATCGGTCTCGGTGATCTTTTGGTTTTCATATATTGAATAATCAAATCCTTTGTCTGCCATTTATAAACTCCCTAATTATTTTCAGGACGGGGCGACACGGTGCTCCCCCGTGAATTTTGTTTTTAATCTTTACCTTCATCACCCATGAGCAAGTGGAAATCTGAAGGTTTATATATCGCTTTGCGACGATATATTATAAAAATTAAGCGTTGCTTAAACGGATCATATTTACTCTATAGCTCTGTCTTATGTATTTTTACGCTTTTTTGAAAAAAAGCTTTGCAAAAAACTTTGATTCACGATCTATTGTCACTACACGTAAGATTTTAATTAAAGGTCCTGTTTTCTCCGCTTCGGTCAAGCCTTTCGTTTCGCGCTTCTTCAAGCGTAACATCCGGCGGAATGATCCCGAAAAGCGATTTTGCGATATCCACTCGCTCCTGAAACGGATTAGTAAGCTTCGCAACGACTTTGCCGTTTTTGGTTATGAAAATATCTTCGGTCGCTGAAAGCAAAAGATATTTGCTTAAATTAGTTTTAAGTTCGGTTGCCGTTATTGACATGACATATACCTCCGTTCGATCCGGTGCTTTTAGTATATCCAAATTCGCAAAACAAGTTGAAAGTGAAACATGACTAATTAATTATAAAAATTAAGCATTGCTTAAACGGATCATATACACTCTATA
>CAZVSW010000159.1:0-4038 GCA_964630005.1 uncultured Ruminococcus sp.
CACGGCAACAACGATAAAAGCGAGCCCCGGATCGATAATAAACGCCATAACTATACCGCCGATACACAAAAACGGCGCGCGTATGACAAGGCGTATAAGCATTGCAATAAAATATTGCAGATTATTTACATCCACAGTGGTACGGTTAATAAGAGACGCCGCGGTATATTTGTCCGTCTGAGCGCGGGAAAGCGTCATTATCTTATCAAACAGAGCGTTTCTGAGGCTTGTACCATAGCCTTGCGACACCTTGCTTGCAAGAAACTGACACACAAGTGCACAGCAAAGCCCGAGAAAAACGATCCCGACAAGCACAAAACACATCCTGATAACATAGTCCTTGTCGCCGTTTGCGATTCCCGTATCGATGACTTTCACAAGAAGCATCGGCATATAAAGCTCAAGAATGGCCTCAAACAGTTTGAAAAGCGCTCCGACGGCAGAGCGACCGGCGTATGGTTTCAGATATGAAAAGAGCGATGTGATCTTCATAAGGTAAACTCCTTTTTTACACTTTTTTGAAAAAAGCGTAGCAAAAAAACTTCCCGATATCTACAGACAAAAAATACAATAAATCCGCGCCGCAGGCGCACCTCTTAAAGAAAGAGGTCTATCAGGGGAAAACGCGTAAATCGTGTTGTTACCCGTCATTCTATTATACCATAGTCAAGAAGGAAATCATAGTAACATAATAAACAAATATCTCAGATCAAGCCCGCAGAAAAAGGCTCAATCTGAGATATAAAAATCAACCTCTATCAGTAAATACCGCGCTGTCGTCTTCATCGTTGTCGTCTTCATCGTTGTCGTCTTCATCGGAATAATACGGAGCGATCATATATTGGTCAATGACCGGCCATGCGCAATATGTCGAAAGAAGCGAGCAAAAGCCTATGGTGAGGATGAACGGCAATATATATCCGACCGTCTGTAAAAGGAAGATCGAATAGAAAGTGAAGAAAAACGCGGCAACATATCCGATCAATATCCACACGTTGCGTTTTATGCCGAGAATTGCAAATATAAGCGAATTCTTCAGCAGCTTATAGAACGATAGATCGAATGTTATCATCATCGGATAAATATATGTTCTCATAATGATCCAAAGAACAGATATGATAATGATAAAGAAGAAAAACATCTGGAGATAAAACTCCGTCTTGTTTCTGTTGTAAGCAAAAATATCGTAAAACAGAATGATGGTAACTATAAAGTCAAACGCGCCGACCAAAAGGGCTTGCTTGAAATTGCGTTTAACTGCATAGAAAAAATCGCTCCAGGGATATATATGCTTTCTTTTAACCACGGAACGCGTGATGTATGCCATTCCGACATTAGCAAAGCCATAAGTCAGAATGAGGAGCGCGCCGCAATAGAAGAAAATGTATGACGTTTGAGACCAGACAGAAACAGCGGTTGTTCCGCCGTACAAAGCTTTATAGACATCTATAACAGCGCCTGAATCGTACTGAGCGATCCCCTGAACGACCGGATATATCATATTGGTGGGCATGTACGCTTCCGTATTGAAGAGACCGCTGAACGGCACCACCATCAGGACCAAGGGTATACAGAGGAGCGCACAGATGAGATTGGCCTTAACCATCGTATTGAAGTTGCGACTGTAAAACCTGAAAAAGTTTCCGAAACTGTATTTGCCGTCAAATTCAGCTTCGTTTTTTGTAACGCCCTTATCGTTCTTATTGGACGAGCGCGAAAAAATGTTGAATAAGTTCAGTTTAGCCAAGTTGATTCACTCCTGTATTCAGGCTCTCGGATGGAATTTGATATAGCTTGTCTTCACACGCTTTTTCAAAAACTGCGCATAACGCTGTGTCGATGCGAGGTCGGTATGACCCAATATCTCCTGAATATCATGTATATCTGCTCCGTTTTCAAGCAGATGAGCTGCGAAAGAATGACGGATCGTGTGCGGAGTTATATCATCCTTGATCCCGGCTTTTCTTGCGTATTCTTTGAGAAGCTTCCAAAATCCCTGACGTGTCAGGCGTTCGCCGGAAAGATTTACGAAAACTGCCGTCTCATCAGGAGCAAGTATCATCAGCTTGCGAGCCTTTTCGATATAGTCGCCGAGCGCTCTCGCCGCCACGCGGTAAAGCGGAATATAACGTTCTTTTTCCGTAGATTTGATCCTGACAAGAGGAATCGAAAGATTCAGATCGTCCATATCGAGTGAAACAAGCTCGGTGACTTTGATACCGGTGGCATAAAGAAGCTCCAGCATAGCCTTGTCTCTCATGCCCTTTATTGTGGTGACGTCGGGCTGAGCAAGCAGGTCATCGATCTCCCTGCTCGTGAGAACAAGCGGCTCTTTTTTGACCAGATGATCGTTATGAACGTTTTTCGCCGGGTTATGAGTAACTATGTCCTTGGACATAAGATACTTATACATTGTACGGACCGCGGAAAGAGTTCTGCAAATCGACGAAACGGAAAGCCCGCTGTTATTCAGATGACTTTTAAACTCATTAACGTCGGCTTCAGTGACGTCTTCAAATGAAACAAAGCCCTTTTCAACAGAAAAATCGATAAATTTCTCAATGTCGCGGCGGTACGCCTGAAGCGTGTTGGAAGACGTCTCCTTCTCCTGCACGAGATAGTTCATGTAAACATTGAATTGTTCCGTAATTAATGTAATATCTGCCATTACAAAAATCCTTTCGTGATTCCTAAGTTATATAAGAAAAAATAATTCAAGGCAAAGCAAGAATAAAAAACGATGATCTTCAATACGAGCGGCCACGTGTTGCGAAATGCGAGCACGTACTTTATTCCCTGGCGCGTAACCGAGAGCCTGGCGCACAGTTCGGCACAAAATATCAAAACCGCAAGCATAAACGCGGCCTGCTCGGCGACTGTAAGAAAAAACAGACTGTCCCAGCCAAAATCCGCAAAAGCAGAAGAGATGCAAAAACCGCCCGAAAAAGCAAACGGCACTAAAACAATGATCCCACCGGCAGCAGAAAACACCGTGAAAGACAGCACCAGTATCAAAAAAAGCAAAAACAAAGACGAAAAGCTGAATGAACAACTTTCCAAAAGCAGCTCAGCGTAAGGAATTAAAACGCCCTCGGAAGCGTAAAATAAACAATAATACGCACCGACAAAGGACGAAGCAACCAAAAACGGCAAAAGCAGGAAATAGATGCGACGCCGCCGTTTAAACACGGCGGACAGATATGCGGGACGCGCCACCGTCGGCGAATAAGGCACCAACGCCAAGCAATTTGAAGAATCCATAAGTATTTACCATCCTTTATTAAGATCAGATGATAAAACATATGCTCAAAAGCGGCTATTTAGCACAAAGATCAGCAGTGATCTCGTCCGCTCTGTCGGTACAGGCCTTCATCGCGTCCGAAATGATTCCCGTGACGTTCCTATCGTCAAAGATCTTCAGCGCGGCAAGAGTTGTTCCTCCTGGAGAAGATACTTCGCGTATAAGCTCGTCAATAGACTTATTCGACTTGCGTATCATCTCGGCGCTGCCTTCCATGGTACGAAGTATAAGAGGAAGCGAAGCGGACGGCTCAATTCCCTGCAAAGCGGCAGCGTCGACCATAGCCTTGACAAACAAATAAAAATAAGCAGGCGACGAGCCGTTAACAGAAATAACGGGGTTCTGAGCTTCTTCGGGAATGACCGCGACTTCGGCAACAGACGAAATCATACGGCAAAGAAGCTGAAACTCTTTTTTATCAACAAAAGCGTTGTGCGAAACAGCGGCAGTTCCGCGTCCGACAGTAATCGGAGTGGAGGGCATAACGCGCACAACCGGAACATCAGCGCCAAGCCAGCGGCATATAAGCTCACACGGAACGGCAGCACAGACGGAAACGAATGTCGATCTTGCAAAGTCAGCGCCGCTTTCGGCAAGCTCTTTTAGAACGCCTTCCAGCTGATAGGGCTTAACTGCGAGAAAGATATATTTTGAAGAAGAAAAGGTCTGAACGTAATTATCGGAAATATGAACGCCTCTGCTGATGAGAGGAGCGTTTTTTGACCGATCTTTTCTGT
>CAZVSW010000160.1:0-4008 GCA_964630005.1 uncultured Ruminococcus sp.
CGAGTACGGACAGCACGATGATACATCAGCCATTGAGCGCTTTTCCGAAATTACAGTTGTTGTTGCATATAACGGCACTAAGGTGCTCAAAGTCAATGCCTGCCTTGTGAAGGTAAACGACAGATGGTTCTTCTTTAAAAATATTATATAAACGGATATAGCCGGGCTGTTGTTATCCAGCCTGGCTATATCTGTTGTTTTATTCGGTGATGTGCTTTATAAGCCGCTCGGTATTGTGCCGCTGTCGCTTTTCTCTCAGCTCTTTAAAACGCTGTTCTGCTTCTTTCAGTTCTTCTTCGCTGACGTCGCCGCGTTCATACCTGACGAGTACCAGCAAAAGCTCTGCCGATATCTCATCGTACTCGCTTTGAAGCAACTCGCTTTCATACCTTTCGCTGCGTCGCCTGTCCGCATCATTTTTGGCGTTTTTGAATGCTTTCGAAAGCAGCGACGCGATTATCGCCCCCAGTACGCCCGTAGATGATGCGGCAATCACCACCGCTTCGATGATGTATTCCATCGGCTACATTTCGTAGATGTAGCCAAACACCAACGAAATGCAAAGGTTAATCTTTCGTAAAATCGTTATCATCTTTTCCTTCCTGATACTGCTTTAGCAGATTCTTCGTGTACACACTGCAAGCGGCGCATATGATTCCCTGAACTGTGCCGGAGAGAAGCTTTTCTATCACATCATGCCAATTAAGCGGCAATCCTTCGGCGAACAGCCATATATTTGCTAAAAGTATGCCCACGCCGCTCAGGATGAACGGTATTTTGTAGTCCGCGATCTTGCTTTTCTTTATCGCGATACCGCATAAGTATAATATCGGTATCAGTACGCTTAAAGAAGGCTTTACAAATTCGGTTATATCCATTTTCGATGCTCCTTTTGGTAAGTGTTATTTCGTGCTTTGCAAAAAGCGATACGCCTTGTTTCGGTCAATGCTTAAAAGGTTACAGATCTCGTAAAACGCCTCGGTAGTCGCAGTATGCTCACGCACATAAGATAGCTGAGCCTGCTCAGCGCTTTGCAATGCAAAGGGACGCGCCGCAACCGAGCCGATGTTCTGTTTGGCGAGCTGTTCTTCGACGCTCTTGTATGCCTGACTGTAGACATCTCCGGCATTTTTCACCACGTCGACCTGGTTGATCTCTCTGTCGGTCGGCGTTGTATAACCGTAATTTGAAAGCTCTTTTTCAAGCGCTGTCAACTGCTTTGGCGTCAAGCCGTTTTTGGCAAGACCCTGAAGCGTTTTGTATGCCTCAACATTTTCTTCAGTGCTTGTGATCTTTGTTTTTCCTCCGGTAACCGATTGTACAATGCTTTTGCCGGTGTAGCCGGAATCATTCTTATCGTCGCTTTTTCCGTCATTGCTGTTTGCCGCAGAAGCAGAGTTTTCCGCTTTCTGCTTTGCCAGCATTTCATTATATGCCCGTTCTTCCGCGATGAGACGTTCTTTGTCTGCTTGTTGAAGCTGATAGTAGGCAATTTTATTTTCCTGCTCTTTGGCGGCATTGATTTCCGCCTGAAGTGCCTTTGCTTCCTGAAGCTGACGCTCATACTCGCGTTCTTCCGCAATAAGACGTTCCTTGTTTTGTTGCTCAAGCGCCTTCTGACTGGCGTTGTACTCGCGCTCTTCTGCGATGAGGCGTTCTTTATTTTCCTGTTCAAGAGCCTTTTGAGCGGCGTTGTATTCACGCTCCTCCTGAAGCAGGCGCTCTTTGTCACGCTGCTGCTCGCGGTAATATTCGAGCTTGTACTGCTGCTCCAGAGCGGCCTTTTCCGCATCGGTGCGCGCTTTTTCCGCGCGTATCTGAGCTTCGAGCTCGCGTTCGCTGTTTCTGATGTAATCCTCATATTCGCGCTGAGACAGAATTTTTGCCATTTCATATTCGCGCTGTTCTGCGGCGGTGCGTTGCTTAAACGCCTGTTCGGCTTCCATAACTGCCATCTCGTGCGCGTATTTGTCCTGGCGTACAGCGTCCTGATAGGCGCGCTCTTCTGCAAGCAGTTGGGCTTCCCGCGCGATATCTTCTGCGCGTTCGATTTTGGCGTTTTCGGCTTTTGCAATGTTAAACGCCTGCTCGGAAGTCCATTTGTCGTTGGCGTCTTTGCGTTCCAGGCGCTTTTCTTCAAGCGAAAGCAAGCTGTCGTTTTTATTCTTGGCAAGCTCAACTATCTGACGCGAATTAGAATCCGCCAAATCAGATAGGGTGTTGTTCAACGAAAGGTTGGAATTGATTTTTTCCTGAACGCTTTCGCCGCTTCGTGCAAGACCGCGCGCCGCGAGATATTGATTCATATTCCTGCTGTTTAACATCGCCTGAGCCGCGGCGTCGTTTCTGTCTTTGGAATACTGCTTGTTTAGCGAGGCGATCGCGTTGTTATAGTTCTGTTGCAGGTTTTCTGCCGCTTTGCTGTAGTATTTTTCAAATTCGCTGTTGTCAAGCGTAAGATACTTTTTTGCTTCTTCAATTAGCGATTCATATGCCATATTCAGCATCTCCTTTCTTTTGGGTAATAATTCCTATACTTTTCAGTGTCAGTGACTTGCCGGCTGCGCATTTGACCGATATCGCCGCAGTAGTGATTCTCCTCATCGCTATCCTGAGCTTTCTGGCGGCGACATATTTTGTTCCGTTGTATGGAAGAGAAAAGCTTTGAGAAACGGTCATACTGTCGCGTTCTTCTCCGTCCTTACACGCAAGCGTGATTTCCGTATCAGGAGCTGCCGCAAGCGTAACAACAATGCTGTTGATATCTTTGCGGCCGCATGGATCTGAAAAATTCAAATCAAATGATTCCCAGATAGCTTCATGAGTGGTTATGCTCTTGTCGTACTTGAAAATGCAACCGTTTTTTCCGGCAATCAATAGCTCCCCGAAGCAATCGCAGAATGTGTCCGCGTCAATTCCGTCGTATGCGTACCATACTCCGAGCCGGTAATTATAGATGTACATTATTCCGTCATAGGAAAAATACAGTTCGTTTGCGCTTTGAAAATCAAAGAGACGGCAGTTGTTCCAGCCGTTGTTCGTTTGTATGTTTCGGATAACCTCGCAGATCGGCGATGAAAAGCAGATTGCTGTTTTTTCATTTTCGATCGCCGTTGATTCCCATATGTTTACTCCGTCGCGGCACAGCGTGACCGGCTTGCCGTTTATATCGCAGTTAGAACCCGAAATCAGATTTCCCTTTGAAGAATTCAGCGAAAATACCGGAAAAGAGGAGTACATTTTTCCCGACGAGTCCGTTCTTACGTCACAGTAGCTGTAATAAGCCGATTCGGGCGTGAAGATCAGTTGCCGGTCGTATTGCTGTACGATATCGGTAATTGAAGAGCTTCCTATTGACGTATAGTTAAGTTCAGGGAAGTATTCCGCGCTTGGAACGCCGTCGGCAAGCTCCGAGTGAAAACGGTATGACGAGAAATCGTCATTGCCCCAAAGAAAGACACGCGTGTCTGCATTACTGCCGAACATCATTGAATGAGCGCACTTGACTATCCGCTCTCTCAGCGAATGGGCCTTACGGTATGTAACTTCAATGTTGTTAAGCCCGGACGGCTGAGGAGTAAAAAACTCGATATATCCCTCTTTAAGATCGTACTCATACTGGTTCGTGGCTTTGCCGTTTACGGTCACTTTGACGATGGCGCTGAGATCTTTTTCGGCCAGTTCATACTTTCTCTCGTTGAAATCACTCGAAAACAGCTGTCTGCGCTTGTCGGTGAGCATGTTGACCGTCTCGTACGGCGTTCCTCCTCCGGTAGGAGTCGACGATATTGCAATTATCGGTATATATCCTTCAACAACCGAAAGCTCGCTCCCGTCATATTTATAATACTCAACTCCGTTTTGGATGTACAAAGTGCCGCCGAATGCGAACATGTTGGTGATACCGTCTTCGATATCGCCGCATTCCGATGCGGAATAATCATCAAGACTCAGACTGTATACCTTTCCTCCGGTAATATAAATGACCCGCTTGCTCCCCGCGATTTC
>CAZVSW010000161.1:0-3983 GCA_964630005.1 uncultured Ruminococcus sp.
TACACGAAAAATAGACGATTGTCAATACATCTGTTGTAAAAACAAGAAAAAATAATAATTTACCGCGAAAACACATCTATTTTTCGCACATGGTTGCGGCAAGATCCGATTTAACGAGGCCGTCGGAGAAAGAAAGAGTTATCTCTTTTTGTTCGCCCGAAAAAAATGCCGTTGCAGCCGCGTCGCCGCAGTCTTTTCTGACCTTGGCGCAGAGGGCTCTTGCCGTGGCGTCGGGCTTTGCCGCGGCTTCGGCGATATGCCTGACATAGCTGTCGTCCACCCTGAAATCGCCGTTGTAGCGCGCCGCGAACGAATCGACCTCTTTGAGGGCGATGCTTGCCAGTTTGTCGGCAGAAAGCGGTGCAAAAACTATGACCTCGTCGACACGGTCGGCAATGCCCGACGGCGGCTTGCTTACCGCGGTCTTACCGCCGCCGAAGCCCGCTACCGGCGCTCCGCCGTTGCCGGTGACGGTTATGACCACAAAAGCTGAGCGGAACGATACTTCGAGCCCGGAGGCGTCAGTGAGCTTTCCGCTGTCGAGGATGTCGTATACCATTGATATCACGTCGGGATGCGCCTTTTCGAGGCCGTCGAAAAGCACCAGCGAAAACGGTTCGTGCCTGACTCGTTCGGTGAGCGCGCCTCCGTCGCCGAACCCCACATAGCCGGGCGGCGAGCCGATCAGCCGCGATATGCTGTGCTGTTCGGTGTATTCGCTCATGTCAAGCCTTATAAGCCGTTTTTCACCGCCGAAGACGCACTCTGCAAGGGTTTTGCAGCAAAGCGTCTTTCCAACTCCTCCGCTTCCCGAAAACAGCATGGAACACAGCGGGCGGTTTTCCGAAGAGCTTACCGTTTTTGCCCTGCGTACCGCCGCGCAGATGGCGCTCACGGCGGAGTCCTGACCTATGACGTTCTTTTTCAGCTTTTCTTCCAAAAGATAAAGCTCATCCGCTTCGCTTCGGGTGAGCGTTCTTAGCGGTATGCCGGTCGTTTCTTCTGCGAGCTCGTCGATATCTGCCGATGTGAGAGTGCCGCCGTGCTTTCCGTCGGCGCGCCTGGCGGCCGCGGCTTCGTCCAGAAGGTCGATCGCTTTATCGGGAAGGTAGCGGTCGTGGATATATTTTGCCGAAATACGTATGGCCTCGCGGACGGCGTCGTCGGCTATCTTCAGCTTGTGGTGCTTTTCAAAGCCGCCTTTGACTGCAAGCAGCATGGCTTCGCATTCGTCTTCGCTTGGTTCGCTGACATTTACCGGCTGAAACCTGCGTTCGAGCGCGGGGTCGCGTTCTATCGACCGTTTATATTCCTTGGGTGTGGTCGCGCCGATGAGGCGTATCTCACCTCTGGCAAGCGAGGGCTTGAGGATGTTTGCCGCATCTACAGATCCTTCTGCGCTGCCCGCGCCGACTACCGTGTGTATCTCGTCGATGAAGAGTATCATATCGGGGTCGGATCTGGCTTCGGAAAGTATCTTTTTGAGCTTTTCTTCGAATTCGCCGCGGTACTTTGTCCCTGCGACCACAGAAGACATTTCAAGCGACATGATGCGCTTGTTTTCAAGCTCTTTGGGTACGTTTCCGTCGGCTATGCGCCTTGCCAGAGATTCTACAACCGCCGTTTTTCCGACGCCCGCGTCGCCTATCAGGCAGGGATTGTTTTTGGTCTTTCGAAGCAGTATGCGTATTATGCGCTCTTCCTCTTTTTCGCGCCCTGTCATGAACGGTATCTCGTTTTTCCTCGCCGCATCCGTAAGGTCGCGCGCATTTTCGTCGGTTATCGGCGTTTCGCGTTTTTTTACGGGCTTTGGTTTGGAGTTTACGGTCAGCAGTCCATCCGGCATATAAAGCCCTTTTAATATATCCGAAAGCTCCTCCGGCGACACCCCCTCCATTTCAACGATGCGTTTGGCTACGCATTCTTCCGAAAGAAGCGCCTGAAGCACGTGCTCTGTGCCGACTACGTCATCGCCCGCGTCGTGAGATATACGGCTGGCTTTCATAAGGATTTTTTTGCATTTCGGGGTCATGTCTTCGCCGCCGCTCCGTGTGCGGCTGCCCATTCCGGCAAGACCTATTATCTGATCCCGAACTCCGCCGCTTTCGATCCCGACGGAGCTCAGAAGCTTTGCGGCGGTGCAATCCGGCAGACCGGTTATGCCCAAAAGAAGATGCTCGCTGCCAACGTAGGCGTGACCGAGGTCTTTTGCCGAAAGTATCGCTCCGGAGATCACCTGCTTGGCGTTTTCAGTGAATTTATTGGTCATAGTTTTGCTCCTCACTGACTCATTATATGAATTTTTTTGCTTGTGTGTGAAAAAACGTTGCTTTTAATCCGATGGCATGATATAATACTTTAATAAATAAGAGCGCATTTTTGATATGGCTTTGAAGGGAGGATGCGAATGGAACAAAAAAGAACTGCCGTGGCAAGGGAGCGTGTCGGCTCGGATGCCGCACGTCCTTCGAATCAGACCTCATCCGCCGCCCGCAAAACTTCGCCGACCGCACAGCGTCCGCGTACTTCTGCAAGCCAAGCTCCTTCCGCTCAGAGCGGCGCGCGTCCGCGCACTGCGCAGAACGCCGCAAAGCGTACGCCGCAGCAAAATGCGCGTCCGTCCGTTGCCGCTCAGCGCACCTCCGAGGGAGCAAAGCGTACTTCCGCCGCGCGTCCGTCCGCCTCGCCGCAAACGGCAAAGAAAAAAACTGCGCCCGCCGGAACAACAGCCGGACTTAAGCAAAACAGCGCTTCGCCTGCTCAGAAAAGATCGCCGGGCGGCGCATCAAAGCAAACGGGCGCTCGTACGTCTGCAAAAAACGCGCCCGCCAAACGTACCGCACAACCCCAAAAACCCAAGCCCAAGGCAGTAAAGAAGCCGCTTACCCCCGAACAAAAAGCGAGGATAGAGGCGCGGCGTAAGGCTCAGGCGGCGGCGCGCAAGAAAATGCTCGCACGGCTGTGGACGGTTACGGTAATATTCTTGACTTGTTATGCGGCAGTTAGTCTTGCGCTTGCGGCTATACTTTGGGCAAATTTCCGACACGTTTCTGCCGGAGAGCAGTGCCCGATAATGCTGTATCAGCCGAAAAAAGACCCGCTGAGCACATCGGAAAAGGAAAAAGTGCTTTATGAGTGTCCGGCAGAGACGGCGAATATAAACGGTTCGCTTTACATACCATATACAGTGCTGTCAAAGCTTACCAATGTCTGCATGGTAGGCGACAGTCGCCAGCTCACGCTTGAACTGCGCGATTACGGCGATGCGCTTAAATGCTATGCGGGCTCAAACAGCATAGAGATCAACGGCGTGCCCGCGGCGCTTTCAGTGCCTGTCATACGCAAAGCCGACGAATACTATTTCCCAGTGGAAATTCTTGAAAAATATGTAAGCGGAGTTTCCGTGACGTATGAAACTGATACGAAGGGAAAAAAGTTCTGTAAAATAACTCTTTCGCAGTACGGCGGCAGCGTTTCATTCAATAATCATTCCGATCCGGGCACAGACAGCGTATCCGAACCGGAATCTTCACAGGAGTAGCTTTAATGAACATTCCGGAGCTTATCTTGCTCGCAGTAGGTCTTTCGATGGACGCGTTTGCGGTGGCGGTCTGCAAGGGTCTTGCAATGAAAAAACTCACCGTAAAAAGCGTTGTTACGGTAGGCGGGTGGTTCGGCGTCTTTCAGGCGCTCATGCCTTTTTTAGGATATTTGCTTGGAACTGCTTTTGACAAATATATTTCCGCTTTTGACCATTGGGTGTCTTTCGCGCTTTTGGGGCTTATCGGCATAAATATGATCCGCGAGTCACTTTCGGGCGAAGAAAACAGCTCCGACGATTCGACTTCGGTTGGCACAATGCTTGTACTGGCAATCGCCACAAGCATCGATGCGCTGGCGGTCGGGATCACCTTTGCATTTTTGATCGAAGGCGCGGGTCAGCTTACTTTTGCCTTTTCGGCGATAGGTATAATAACTTTTGC